>JAPHTA010000189.1 GCA_026196475.1 Sedimenticola sp. | reverse complement strand
CACGCCTGCAGGCCCGGGTGGTGGCCGGTGCCGCCAACAACCAGCTGGCGGAGCCGCGTCACGGTCAGATGCTGGCAGAGCGCGGAATCCTCTACGCGCCGGACTACGTGATCAACGCCGGTGGCGTGATCGATGTCTGCTACGAGGGGCGCGATATCGGGCAGTCCGAGGTGCTGCACAAGGTCAACGCCATTGGTAATACACTGGACGAGATCTTCCTCCGTGCAAAACGGCAGCAGCGCCCCACCCACGAGGTGGCGGACCGGCTTGCGGAAGAGCGTTTCTGCAGCAGGCAGGCTGCAGCCTGAAGAACGGGCGGGGGATTCCCCCGCCCACTTGGGCAGACCCGAACACCACTGGCAGCAGGAAACGCCCTTCATATATACTCATTCCAGCATCGGCCAAGGCCGCAACGGGATGCATACGCAAGCGCATGACACGCCAGCCCGCACATCAACCCACCAGCGAACCGCTCCTTGGTGACGACGAACCGACAGCCTGGGAAGAGCTGCGGGCCGACAGCCCCCTGCCTTTGCTGTTCCTGTGTGACCACGCCAACAACCACATCCCGCGCAAACTGGGACACCTGGGACTGGAGCTGGATGTGTTCGGTCGCCACGTGGCCTACGATATCGGCTGCGAAAAGCTGACCCGCCTGCTCTCCGAACGCTTCAACGCCAGCGCCCTGCTGGCCCACTACTCGCGCCTGGTGATCGACCTCAACCGCCATCCCGGTGACGGCTCCTCCATACCCGAGGTAAGCGACAACATCGAGATTCCGGGCAATCATGCCCTGACCCCGCAACAGATCCGGCAACGGGAGGAGGCCCTGTTCTGGCCCTACCACAACCGGATCGAGCAGATCCTGGAGCGGATCCGTCGCCGCGGCCAGCAGCCGATACTCTGCTCCATACACAGTTTCACCCCGGTATTCCGTGACTACCAGCGACCCTGGCATATCGGGGTGCTGTGGGACCGGGACCAGCGACTCTCCGCGCCGCTGCTGGAGAGCCTGCGCCGGGAACCCGGACTCTGCATCGGCGACAATGAGCCGTATCACGCCCGCAACCCGGTGGGCTACACCATGGACGTGCATGGGGAGCGCAATGGTTACCCCCATGTACTGCTGGAGATCCGGCAGGATCTGATCAATCATGACGACGGTATAATCACCTGGGCCGATATTATCCACCGACACCTGAAACAGGTGCTGGAGCAGGTCGACCTCTCCTGAGGACGGTCCCGGAAAGAGGCTGCAAAGGAGCCGGAGGCGCAATGAAAGAGCCAACATTCAGCATCGGAATCGAAGAGGAGTACATGCTGGTTGACCGGGCCACCCGGAATCTCATCAGCCATGCGCCGGAGTCGATGCTGCCGGAGTGCGAAGCGCTGCTCCAGGGACAGGTGGCACCGGAGTTCCTGCAGTGCCAGATCGAGGTGGGGACCCGGGTCTGCGACACCCTGGGAGAGGCACGGGACGACCTGGCCTACCTGAGGCGCAGCGTGACCAGCGTGGCCAATCGCTACGACCTGGCCCTGGTTGCCGCCTCGACCCACCCGTTCGGCCGCCCCAGCCAGCTTGAGCATACCCACAAGGCGCGCTACGACCAGCTGGCCAACGACCTGCAGGAGGTGGTGCGTCAGCTGGTGATCAGCGGCATGCACATCCACGTCGGCATCGAGGATGACGATCTCAGGATCGACCTGATGGGCCAGACCACCTACATCCTGCCCCACATCCTGGCCCTGACCACCTCGTCGCCGTTCTGGCGCGGTCGAAACACCGGCCTGATGTCCTACCGGGTCTCGCTCTGGGATGGCATGCCGCGCACCGGCCTGCCGGAGTACTTCGACAGCTACGGCGAATACCAGCGCCACATCGACGTGCTGGTCCGGGCCGGGGTGATCGAGGACGCCACCAAGATCTGGTGGGACATACGCCCCAGCAGCCGCTATCCGACCCTGGAGATGCGTATCTCCGATGTCTGCACCCGGCTCGACGACGCGCTCTGCGTGGCCGCCTTCTACCGCTGCTGGCTGAGGATGCTCTACCGGCTGCGCCGCACCAACCAGCGCTGGCGGCGCTACACCCTGTTCCTTATCAAAGAGAACCGCTGGCGCGCCCACCGCTACGGCATCGACGAGGGGCTGCTCGACTTCGGCCGGGGCGCGATGACCCCGTTTGCCGACCTGGTGGAGGAGATACTGGAACTGCTGCAGGAGGATGCCGCCTACTTCGGCTGCGAGCAGGAGCTGAACCACATGCGCACCATCGTGCGCGAAGGGACCAGTGCCCATCGCCAGGTTCGGGCCTACGAACAGGCACTGGCCGAGGGAATGGAACCTGAGGAAGCGATGCGCCAGGTGGTGGACCTGCTGATCGAGGAGACCCTGCTGGGCACCGAGCCGCCCCGGCAGCCGATCCGCTCCAGCGCTTGAACCCGGCGCCTTTTAACAGGCCCTAGATCATCTCGAAACGGTGCTCGGCCACGTTCTTGCGTGCGTGCAGCGGATCGAACAGCTGCCCGTTCATGGCCACGTAGACACCGGGCGGGAGCAGCTGTACCGCGGCCACCGCATAACCGATATTGAATATGGCATCGCTCACCCGCAGTCGTGCCGGCTGCATGGAGCCGGTCAGGACAATGGTCTTGCCCTCAATCCCCACCAGCTCACGGGCGGTGTCCACCATGGTGTCGGTACCGTGGGTGAGCAGGATACGATCCGTCGTCTCGTCGCGCAGGCGTTGGGCGATTAATCTGCGGTCGGCATCGGTCATCTCCAGGCTATCCTTGCGCAGCAGCGACTCGACCTCGAAATCGAAAGCGATGTTGGCCTCTTTCAATAATCCCGATATCTGCGGCTCTCCCACCTGGAACTCACTCTTGGCATCGAAGTAGATCTTGTCGATGGTCCCGCCAGTGGTATAGATCTTGATTTTCATCGCCGCTGTATCCTCTCCGCCGACTTCATGTCGGTACATGAACCGTGGTTTTTGATGTTGCGTCGACCCGCTTTCGGCTACCATGCAGGCTGGTGTAAACGCCGAGGGAACAGGCAGCGTCCGTTCAAACCACCCCCATGCCCGACTTGCAACTCTCCCTGGAGATTCTAACACTCCTGCTGTTCACCGGTATGCTGGCGGGCCTGGTGGACGCCATTGCCGGAGGTGGAGGACTGATCGCCCTGCCGGTCCTGCTCTCCACCGGCCTGACACCGATCCAGGCGCTGGCCACCAACAAGCTGCAGGGCAGCTTCGGGACCTTTTCGGCCAGCCTCTACTTCGTACGCAACGGCCTGGTCAACCTGCGCGAGATCCGCTTCATGGTGGCCTGTACCTTTGCCGGAGCGGTGGCCGGTACCCTGCTGGTGCAGCAGATCGACACCCACTTCCTGGCCAGCCTGATCCCCCTGCTGCTGATCGCTATCGCGCTCTACTTTCTCTTTTCGCCCCGGATCAGTGATGAACAGCGCCACCCACGGATCGGCAGCCACCTGTTCTCCCTCAGTGTCGGGTTTGGCGGTGGATTCTATGACGGCTTTTTCGGCCCCGGTACCGGTTCCTTCTTCGCGATTGGCTTTGTCGCCCTGCTCGGTTTCGGGCTGACCCGGGCCACCACCCACACCAAGATACTCAACCTGACCAGCAATATCGCCTCACTGATCTTTTTTCTGATTGCCGGTCACGTGGTGCTGAGCATGGGGCTGGTAATGGGTGCAGGCCAGCTGATCGGCGCCCGCCTGGGGGCCCGACTGGTACACCGGCGCGGGATAAAGATCATCCGCCCGTTGATCGTCACCGTCTCCATCCTGATCAGCCTGAAGCTGTTGCTGGAGAATCACCCGGGCCTGCTGCAGGGGTTGCGCCAGGTGCTGTTCGGATGAATGCACACAGGCTTCACGAAGGAACCATTAGCCCTTGACACGACGCCGATAACCAATAGAATACCGGCCTTCAATTGATGCGGGAATAGCTCAGCTGGTAGAGCACAACCTTGCCAAGGTTGGGGTCGCGAGTTCGAATCTCGTTTCCCGCT
>JAPHTA010000269.1 GCA_026196475.1 Sedimenticola sp. | reverse complement strand
GTTGTTGGGGTCCTTGATCTGCAGGTCTGCCACGTCGTCGGCAGTGACCACCAGGTAGATGCCGCCGCGGCTGGTCTGGTTGCTGTACTGGCCCATGGTCCCCTCCACCTCGGGGTGACCCCGGTGGCCGATCAGGATCACCTCGTGGCCGTTGCGACTGTGGCGCGCCACCTCCAGGTGGACCTTGGTGACCAGCGGGCAGGTGGCGTCGAATACCTGCAGGTTGCGTCGCTCCGCCTCCTGTCGCACCGACTGGGCCACGCCGTGGGCGCTGAAGATCACGGTGCTGTCCTCGGGTATCTCGTCCAGTTCATCCACAAAGATGGCGCCGGCCTGTTTCAGACTGTCCACCACGTAGCGGTTGTGTACCACCTCGTGGCGCACGTAGATCGGGGCGCCGAAGATGGCCAGCGCCCGTTCCACGATCTCGATCGCCCGGTCGACGCCGGCGCAGAATCCCCGGGGGTTGGCAAGCAGGATCTCCATGGATCGCCTCAAGGATTGCTGACGCTGATGATCTGCACCGTGAATACGATGTCCTGACCCGCCAGCGGATGGTTGAAGTCTATATTTACCTGCTCCTCGTCCAGCTCCTTCACGATGCCGGCCAGTTCATCGCCGGCCGGTGTGGTGAAACTGATCACCAGGTCGGTCTCCAGCGTCATCTCCCGCGGAAAACTGCTGCGCGGCATGGCCTGGTGTTTCTCTTCATCCCGGGGGCCGAATGCGTGGTCGCTCTCCAGGATCAGCGAGCGCCGCTCGCCCGCCTTGAGCCCGTACAGGGTCTGCTCCAGGCTCTCCACGAGGTCTCCACGTCCCATGGTCAGGGTCACTGGCTCTTCGTCGAAGGTAGAGGTGATGGTGGTCCCGTCACAGAGCGCGATGGCAAAGTTCAGGGTTACCTCGGAGCTTGGGGTGATTTCAGCGGCTGGTTCGGACAAGGTTTGGCTTCCTATGTTCAGGGTTGATGCGGGCGGTCTCAGACCTCTTTGCTCCAGTAAACTTCCTGGCCGCCATCATGGCGGGCCAGAACCCGCGCGATGACAAACAGCAGATCGGATAGCCGGTTCAGGTATTTCAGCGCCTGGGGGCTGACCTTTTCCGTTTCCATCCGGGCGAGCTGGGTCAGGCGACGTTCAGCCCGGCGGCACACCGCGCGGGCGTGGTGGCAGCTGGCCGCAGGGGGCGTCCCGGCCGGCAGGATGAACTCCTGCAGGGGGGGCAGGTTCTCGTTGAGTCGGTCCAGTTGCTGCTCCAGCTGTTCTACAGACGCTTCACTGAGCACGTTGTAACCGGGTACCGCCAGTTCGCCGCCCAGGTCGAACAGTCGGTGCTGGACCTGGGTCAGCAGATGGGTGATGTCATCAGGCAGGGTATGGGTCACCAGGATGCCGATCAGGCAGTTCAGTTCATCAACGGTGCCGATGGCCTCGATTCGCGCGCTGTCCTTGTCGACACGACTGCCGTCGCCGAGCCCGGTAGTGCCCTTGTCACCGGTTCGGGTATATATCTTGGAAAGTCTGTAGCCCATAACGGAGTCTGTCCGGGGAAAAGCAAAAATTATAGCAATTGCCGGGCGCGACGTCTTTTGGATTCACCTGGAGCCGGGTGACAGCGGACGGAGGTGCAGAATAGAGTTGCAATGTTTTCAGTGAGGACTAATATATTGTTGAAGTCAATTGTTATTATATCGGCATAACATTATGTATATTCAACAAAATATAGAACTTGACATGCTTCCGATCTACGACGTCAGGGAACTGAGCATGGAGGAAGCGCTGCTGGTACTGGCCGCAGAAAAGGAGTCGCTGGGCAACGTGGAAAATTCCCGGGCGGTGCCGCTTTCAGTGGGGATACGGAAAGACGCGACAGGTGTCGCGTGCGATTTCAGGAGAGTAGTTCCTGGGTAACGAACAGGTAGCCCAGGACACTGAGCAGAACCGCGATACTGGCATATTGGAGAAGGATACAGATGCCGGGGAGGCTGTTGCACGCTTTACTGAAACCACACAGCTTACAATTTTTCAATCTGTTACCTCACTGCCTTGGAGCCTGCCCCTGTTTTAAAGGCTTGAGGCGCGCCATGGCTGCACATCCTCTCATACATCCTGATGAACGGCCCAGCAGAAAAATCTATCCGCCAATAAATTTCACCGTATTTTCGCTACTCACGGCCTGTTCCCGGCCCTGTTGCCGAGTGTGATAGAGCCGGCTCGGTCTTCTCTCCGGCAGTTCCGGCGCTGGAAACAGTGGCCACAAGTCCGCACTCCCAGGGAGGCTATTATCAGGCGGCTGATAGGGTAGAATTGGCCCCCAATCGTCGCGGCACGCCTGCGGCAGAACCGAATAGCAGTACAGGAGCAACTTGATGCTGATTGAAGGGCCGATGAATATTACCATTACAGACCCGGTCGATGGACAGGGCAAGGTGCTGGTGATCCTGTTTACCCCGGAGTTTCAGGCCCTGTCGCTGCAGGAGCAGGACCGCCAGTTCCGGAATTACATGGAAATGCTGGCGAGTCATATCAACGGCCAGGATCCGGTTGACGAAAAGAACCGCGCCGGCATGGTGATTATTTACCAGTTCGCCGAGCAGTTGCTGCCGCATATCGTCAGCGGCGACCTGGCGCTGGAGGAGCGTATCGTGCTGCAGATTCGCCAGGAATCCCAGGCGGTGGCGCTGACCGACCTTCTTGCCCCGGGTAGTCACTGATCCAATGGCGGATTCAGCCCCCCAGGTCGGTTTTGTCAGTCTCGGCTGCCCAAAGAACCTGGTCGATTCCGAGCGTATCCTGACCCAGTTGCGTGCCGAGGGTTACCGGATCGCCTACCAGTACCAGGGTGCCGACCTGGTGGTGGTCAACACCTGCGGTTTCATCGATGCTGCGGTGGAGGAGTCGCTGGAGACCATCGGCGAGGCGCTGAACGAAAACGGCCGGGTGATTGTTACCGGCTGTCTCGGGGTCAAGGCGGACGAGGTCCGCTCGGTGCATCCCGGGGTGCTGGCGGTGACCGGTCCCCACGCCTACGAGGCGGTGATGCAGGCGGTGCATGCGCATCTGCCGGCACCCCATGACCCCTACATCAGCCTGGTGCCGCCCCAGGGGGTCAAGCTGACCCCGCGCCACTATGCCTACCTGAAGATATCCGAGGGGTGCAACCACCGCTGCAGCTTCTGCATCATTCCGCAGTTGCGGGGTGACCTGGTGAGCCGGCCGGCCGGCGAGGTGATGCAGGAGGCGGAACGCCTGGTGGAGGCCGGGGTGCGGGAGCTGCTGGTGGTGTCCCAGGACACCAGCGCCTACGGCGTGGACCTGAAGTATCGCAGCGACCTGCATGGCGGC
>JAPHTA010000217.1 GCA_026196475.1 Sedimenticola sp. | reverse complement strand
CTGGGCATGTCCGGCCAGGGCCTTCTCCAGCGCCGGAATCAGGCTCTCGGTGCCATGAATATAGGTCAGGTAGCCATCGTTGGCGGAGCTGTCGATGACCTCGCCACTCTGGTCACGGGTGACGTAGTCAAGAATAACGGCTTTGAAATCGCTTATCTGCATGGGTGGTTCCTGTGAAAAATGGTTTGCCATGGCAACCCTTTTGCCTCGCCGGCAGCCGTCATGGCCACTTAAAGAATCGGTGCCTGGAGCCGCTACAGGGTATAGACCCGTCAGGAACCGCCGAGGACGGCTGTCCCGGCTGTTGACCGGATTCAACAGCGTGACATGACACCATATTTGGTACGCATCGGGCAAGGAAATGGCACTGCCTGCCACACCGGAAACCGCGACGACATATCAATTTGGGAAATGCCTTGTACCAGCCCTTGCAACTGATCTGCCACATTCGCATCCGCCACCTTCTGCTGATGGTGCTGGGCCTGCTCAGCCTGATCGCACTCTCGGCGATCACCTGGAACAGCGTCGGTGTTATTCAGCAACACCAGGATGCAGAACGTCTCAACCTGGTCAGCCGGCTTGCCGACAAATCGCTTCAGCTGACCGCCGAACTGGGGCTTGAGCGGGGCCTGACCGCCACCCTGCTGGCATCCCGGCAGACCGTCGACTCCGAGCAGCTGGATCGCCTCAACCGACAACGCGAGCGGGCCGACAACCGCTACCGGGAGCTGGCCAATATCCTTCTCCAGCACCACAACAACGAACATGTCGGAGTTCTCGAACAAGGATACGACCAGATGCAGCAGCTGCGAAAACAGTTGCTGAGACTGCGCCAGGAGGTGGACCGGGAGCTGCTCGGCAACAATGACACGGCGCTGAAAACACGCTGGATGGACGAGGTAACCGGCTTGATCAACCAGATCGCCACCCTGCAGCGGGCCGTCATGGCACCCACCGAAGAGTGGCAGCACGCGGTCAACTACGGACAGTTGCTGCGTGAACTCTTCTTCTCCATGACCGAGACCGCGGGACGGGAGCGCGCAGCCATTGCCAGCGCCATCGCCCTCTCCCGTCCTCTGGGCGCGGAGGAGCTGTTCGACCTGGCAGGCTACCGGGCGGCGATTCGGCACGACGAGGAAAAACTGCTGCAAATACTCGCTTTCTACCCCGAAACCGAAGATATCCGGGCAGCCCTGCTGCGCTACCAAAGACTGTTCCGGGGCAGCTACGACCGACTGGTCAGCGACACCATCGAGGCCGGCACATCGGGCCGACCCTACCCGGTCACCGAGCTGGTCTGGTTTTCAGAGGCCTCCCGCGCGATCGATACCATTACCGAACTCTCCGAGTCGGTGAACGAGCACAACCATAACGACATCCTGGACATCCAGCGACAGGCCAACCAGACCGTTCTGGCACTGGTCGCCACTGTACTGCTGGTCCTGATCCTGTTCATTGTCACCTACCTGGTCACCTACCGCCGGATCCTGTCACCGCTCAACCTGCTGGAAGGGGCAGCCAAGACCATCGGCCAGGGCGACCTGAAACAACCGGTCAGCCTCAACTCCAGCGACGAGTTCGGCAAATTGGGCCAGAGCTTCGAGTCAATGCGCGCCAGCCTGCTGGAGGACCGGGAGCACCGGGAGCAGGTGGAGCAGGAGCTGCGCAAGCTGCACCAGGCGATAGAGCAGAGCGTCAGCTCCCTGGTGATCACCAACGCCGAGGGCATCACCGAGTACGTGAACCACCGCTTTGAACTCACCACCGGCTATCGGCAGGAGGAGGTGATCGGCCGCAAGTACAACGTGATCCGTTCCGGCCACACCCCGGACAGCACCTACCAGGAGATGTGGCAGACCATTACCGGCGGGGACATCTGGGAGGGAGAGCTGCTCAACCGGAAGAAGGACGGCGAACTGTTCTGGGAGCTGGTCAGTATCTCCCCGGTGCGCAACAAGCTGGGTGAGATCAGCCACTTTATCGGCATCCAGCACGACATCACCCAGCGCAAGGCGATGGAGGAGCAACTCAACTTCCTCGCCTACCACGACGCCCTGACCGGGCTGCCCAACCGGGCCCTGCTGGCGGACCGATTCGAACAACTCACCGCGCGCTCGGAACGGCAGCACCAGCAGATCGCCCTGATGATGCTGGACCTGAACCGGTTCAAGCTGATCAACGACAGCCTGGGTCACGAGACCGGAGACCAGGTGCTGGTGGAGATCGCCAGCCGGCTGCAGAAGCTGGCCCGACGCAGCGACACCGTGGCGCGCTACGGCGGCGACGAGTTCGTGCTGCTGCTGCCGGAGATCGACAGCCCGACCGTGGTCACCGAGATCGCGCAGAGGATCAGCCGCGAGATCATCCAGCCCATGTGTATCGACGACCGCATCCTGCACGCCAGCTGCGCCATCGGCGTGGCCCTGTGGCCGGACGACGGCGATCGCCTGGAGAAGCTGCTGGGCAACGCCGACGCGGCCATGTACCAGGCCAAAACCCGTCCCGGGGAGAAACTGCAGTTCTTTACCGAGGAGCTGAACAACCAGGTCCAGCAGAAGCTGCAGATCGAGACCGACCTGCGCAACGCCCTGCCGCAGGGCGAGCTGGAGCTCTACTACCAGCCGCAGCTGGACCTGGAGAGCGACCGGGTAACCGGCATGGAGGCGCTGCTGCGCTGGCACCACCCGCGGCTCGGCCTGGTGCCTCCGGACCAGTTCATCCCCCTGGCCGAGGACACCGGCCTGATCCTGCCGATCGGCGACTGGGTACTGGAGCAGGCGTGTCGCCAGCTGCGGGAGTTTCATCAGGCGGGCAATCCCGGCCTGAGGGTGGCGGTGAATGTCTCGGTGCGCCAGCTCGAGGGCCAGGACATGGTGAGCGCGATAAACCGTATACTGGAAGAGACAGAAATCGATCCCACCTGCCTGGAGATCGAGATCACGGAGAGCGTCATGATGCAGGACCCGGAGGGGATGATTGAATCTCTCGGCGCCCTCAAACAGCTGGGCATCCGCCTGGCGCTGGACGACTTCGGCACCGGTCACTCCTCCCTCTCCTACCTGCAACGCTTCCCGTTCGACAAGCTGAAGATCGACCGCGCCTTCATCAACAACATCAACAACTCCGAAGACGACCAGGCGATCGCCATGACCATCGGCGCCATGGCCAGGAGCCTGAAGCTGGAGGTGATCGCCGAGGGGGTTGAGACCGTGGAACAGCTGGAGCTGCTGCGCCGCTGCGGCTGCAACCAGATCCAGGGCTACCTGATCAGCCGGCCCGTCCCGGCCAGGGAATTTGTCGAACTGCTGCAAGAGTATCGCCAGTCACCGACGGTCAGCTCCTCGAAGAGCGCATAACCGCCTCTTAACCTTGCTGTAATACCTGCTTAAACTTCGCGGTTGATAATAACCAAGTAAATCAGTATGGTATTAACCAATGAACAGGGAACTAGGGGACAAACCAATGGATACCTCGCTCATCAACAGACAGGAGCGGCAGCGCATTGCCGATTTTATCGCACTCTCTGCCGACTATATCGGGCTCGAGCCGCCCTCCGAAAGCACCTTCGAGCACTGGACCTCTGACTGCTGCTGCCAGCAGGACGGGTATGGCGAGTCCGGTGCCTGAGGTAATCCGGCCAGCAGACAAGGAGCCAGACAGATGAAGCTACAGTGTCTCATCAGGGCCTTTCGCCTCTCCGGGCGTCCGGTGCTGTTCCTCGGCCTGCTCTGCCTCGGCCTGGGCCTGCTGTTCGTGCTTCTGGGCTCGCAGGTGGGCCTGGCACTGATTCTCGCCGGCGCCGGCGCGCTGGGCCTGTTCGCCCTGCTCGGTGCCAGCCTGGGCTGCACTCCCGGCACCCGCTCCGACGCCCGCTGAGCGATTCGGGCAACCCGTCCGCGCCCGACCGGGCGCCTTGATCTTGCAGCCCGATCTCCTGTAACTTGCTGCCCCAATGGCAGCGCTTATCCACATCGAACAGTTATCCCGCCACTATGGTGAACGCCCTGCGGTGGCGGGGATCGGATTCGAGCTGCAGGCGGGCGAAGTGCTGGGATTCCTGGGCCCCAACGGGGCCGGCAAATCCACCACCATGCAGATGATCAGCGGGGTCATCGCCCCCGACAGCGGCAGCATCCGGATCGACGGCATCGACCTGTTGCGGGAACCGATCAGGGCCAAGCGCGCTCTCGGCTACCTGCCGGAGAACCCGCCGCTCTACCCCGAGATGCGGGTCGACGAGTACCTCGCCTACTGTGCCCGGCTGCACCGTATGCCGCGCCCCCAGATCGGTCATGCCGTGCAACAGGTCAAGCAGCGCTGTGGCCTGGAACAGGTCGGGAGTCGAGTAATCGACCACCTCTCCAAGGGCTATCGCCAGCGGGTCGGCATCGCCCAGGCGATCATCCACCAGCCACGGGTCATTATCCTGGACGAGCCGACCAGCGGCCTCGACCCCAACCAGATCCAGCAGATCCGCCACCTGGTGCGGGAGCTGGCCGACGACTGCGCGATCCTGCTCTCGACCCACATCCTGCCCGAGGTGCAGTCGCTCTGCGACCGGGTGCTGATCCTCAACCAGGGCCGCCTGGTCTACTCCGGTCGCGTGGCGGAGCAGAGTCGTGCCCTGCTGGTCACCCTGGGCCGGGACGACGACGGCCGGCAACTGGCCCGCCTGCCCGGCGTAGCCGAGCTGGAGCCCCTGGACCGGCAGCGCTTTCGCCTCATCCTGCAGCCGGAGACCCCGGTGGAGGAGATCAGCCGCGCCATTATCGAGAGCGGCTGCGCCCTGCACGGCCTGCAGCGGGACCAGGACAGCCTGGAGCGTATCTTCGGTCAGGTCACCCTGGGCGAGGCGGCCGCGTGATCCTGGCGCTGGCCGGCCGCGAGCTGCGCGCCCTGTTTCTCTCGCCCCTGGCCTGGAGCCTGCTGGGGGTGGCCTGTTTCATCCTCGCCTGGCTGTTCCTGGTACAGATCGAATCATTCCTGCAGATCGAGCCGCAACTGAACGCCGGCCGCTCCGAACTGGGGGTCACCGACCTGGTGATCGCCCCCCTGTTCGACGCCGCCGGGCTTCTGTTCCTGCTGCTCACGCCGCTCCTGACCATGCGCCTGCTGAGCGAGGAGTATCGCAGCGGTACCATCCGCCTGCTCTTCTCGTCGCCACTCCCCCTGTACCAGATCGTACTCGGCAAGTACCTGGCCCAGCTCGGCCTGTTCCTGCTGTTGCTTCTGCTTACCGCCCTGATGCCACTCTCCCTGCTACTCGGCAGCGCCATCGACCTGGGCCGGGTGGCGGCGGCCCTGCTCGGCCTGTTCCTGCTGCTGGCCAGCTACGCCGCCGTCGGCCTCTTGCTCTCCAGCCTCACTGCGCAGCCGGCCGTGGCTGCGGTCACCACTTACGGCGTATTGCTGCTGTTGTGGATCCTCAACATCCCGCGCAGCGACGAGCCCGGTCAGCTACTGCAGTGGCTCTCCCTGGCTGGCCACTACCGCCCTTTCATCAGCGGCCTGGTGCGCAGTGGCGACGTTGCCTACTTCCTCCTGCTGATCGGCAGCAGCCTGTGGCTGGCCAGCCACCACCTGGAGCGTCGGCGCAGTGAAACCTGAGAGGAGCCGACTGGGCAGCCGGCTGGACCGGATCCTGTTCCACCTGCTGCTGGCCACCGCGATCGGCCTCGCCGGCTGGCTCAGCCAGCGCTACGAACAGGTCTTCGACTGGAGCGACCAGGCCCGCAACAGCCTCTCGCCGGTCAGTGTGGAGTTGCTCTCCAGGCTCCAGGGGCCGCTGCAGATCGACTCCTTCGCACCGGACAACCAGGCCCTGCGCTCCCGTATCCAGGCGGTAATCGAACCCTACCAGCGGGTGCGCCCCGACATCACCCTTGAGTTCATCGACCCGGCCAGCCAGCCACAACTGACCCGGGAAGCGGGGGTACGCCTCTCCGGCGAGCTGCGCATCCGCTACCAGGGACGCAGCGAGAACCTGGGGCAGCTGGATGAACAGAGCATCAGCAACACCATCCAGCGCCTGATGCAGATCGAGGAACGCTGGATCGTGGCGGTGAGCGGTCATGGCGAACGGACCCTGGACGGACGGGCCAACCACGATCTGGGGCACTTCGGCACCGCCCTGCAGGAGAAGGGCTATCGACTGCAGACCCTTGACCTGGGCAGCCAGGCGACGATTCCGAGAAACAGCGACCTGCTGCTACTGGCCGGACCCCGGGTGGATTTCCTTCCGGGTGAACTGGCGCTGATCCGGGACTACCTGGAGGCGGGCGGCAACCTGCTGTGGCTGACCGACCCGGGCCCCCAGCACGCCCTTCCGCTGCTACCGCAAGGCACCGGCCTCAAGGTATTGCCGGGTACCGTGGTGGACGCCAACGCCGCCTCCCTGGGTCTGGACAATCCGGCCATCGCGGTGGTCAGCCGATTCCCGGACCACCCGGCCACCGACGGCTTCCGGCTGGTCACTCTCTACCCCTTCGCCAGCGCCCTGCAGGCGGAGCCGGAAGCAGGCTGGCAGGCCACCCCGCTGCTGCAGACCCAGGCCGGCAGCTGGAACGAGACCTCGGAACTGAAGGGGGAACTGAAGCGCGATCCGCAACAGGGCGAGATGGCCGGCCCCCTCACCCTCGGCTACGCCTTCAGCCGCTCCCGGGAAGACGGCAAGCAGCGCCTGGCGGTGATCGGTGACGGCGACTTCCTCTCCAACAGCTACCTGGGCAACGGCGGCAACCTGGCCCTGGGCCTCAACCTGGTGCGCTGGCTCACCGCCGACGACCACCTGCTGCAGATTCCGCCCACCACGGCCCGGGATACCCGGCTTGAACTGGATCGCACCACCGGCGCAGTGCTCGGGCTCGGTTTCCTGTTCCTGCTGCCGCTTCTGCTGATCACTACCGGCCTGCTGATCCGCTGGCGCCGGCGGCGCAGCTGACGGAGCTCCGATGCAACGACAGCGCCGAACCAACCTGCTCCTGCTGCTCCTGGTCCTGCTGCTGGGCCTTGGGGTGTGGCTCTCCCCGGAGCCGGCCCGGGGCCCGGTCACTACACCCCTCACCGGCATTGATCCGGCCGCCGTCCAGCGTATCGAGATCAGCACCCGGCAGGGGCGGCGACTGGTGCTGGCGCGGGACGACTCGGGCTGGCGTCTGCTCGAACCCGTGGTCGCAGCAGCCGACCCGGCCCGGGTCGAGCGGCTGCTGCAGATGCTCTCCACGTCCTGGATCGAGCGCTTCAACGTGGAGCCGGAACGGCTCGCCGAGTTCGACCTGGCGCCGCCCCTGGCGGAGCTGCGCTTCGATGACACCCGGATCCGCTTCGGCGGCACCCACCCGCTCAACCGGCACCGCTACCTGATGCTGGACGACGGCCGGATCCATCTCACCCGGGATATTTTCCCGCACCTGGTGCAGGCGAATCCGGAGAGCTTCACCCGCCGCCAGAAGGGAGCAAACGACTAGTGCCCGAACTGCCCGAGGTGGAGACCACCCGCCGCGGCATCGAGCCGCATATCCTGAACCGCACGGTGACCGGGGTGGAGATCCGCCAGCCCAAACTGCGCTGGCCGATCCCGCCACAGCTGGCCGATCGGCTGACCGGCCAGACCCTGCGCGCGGTGCGCCGTCGCGCCAAGTACCTGCTGCTGGAGAGCGACGCCGGCACCCTGATCCTGCATCTCGGCATGTCCGGCAGCCTGCGCATCCTGCCGCCGGAGACACCCGCCCTGTACCACGACCACTTCGACCTGCAGTTTGAACACTGCTGCCTGCGCCTGCGGGATCCGCGCCGTTTCGGCGCCGTGCTCTGGAGCGAGGAGCCGGCGGAGCAGCACCCCCTGCTGCGGGCGCTGGGACCGGAACCGCTGGAAGAGGCATTCAACGGCGACTATCTCTACCGGCAGGCGCAGAAGCGGCGCGGCCCGGTCAAGAACCTGGTGATGGACGGCCACGTGGTGGTGGGCGTGGGCAACATCTACGCCAGCGAATCCCTCTACCGGGCCAGGATCCATCCCAACCGGCCGGCCAACCGGATCTCCGCCGGGCGCTACCGCCGCCTGGGCGACGAGATAAAGGCGGTCCTGGCCGCCGCCATTCAGCAGGGCGGCACCACCCTGCGGGACTTCACCCAGGAGGACGGCAAGCCCGGCTACTTCGCCCAGAAGCTGCTGGTCTACGGCCGTACCGGCCAGCCCTGCCCCGGCTGCGGAGCACCGATCCGGGAGCGCCGCATCGGCCAGCGCAACAGCTTCTACTGCAGCCACTGCCAGCGCTGAGCGGCCATCGGCCCGGGGACTCGTTGGGGTGAGTGAAGCGAACCCCAACAAACAAGGCCTCCGTTCACCGCCGGATGTTGGGGTTCGCAAGCTCACCCCAACCTACACACCTGATCGGCCCGGGGGCGGGCCTCCTACAGGTGAATTCGGATGTGGGAGCGGCGCCCCCGCCGCGAAGAGTTTGCCACAGCTCG
>JAPHTA010000277.1 GCA_026196475.1 Sedimenticola sp. | reverse complement strand
TCACGACCGCCAGTACCAGCATCATCACCACCATGGTCATGAACGGGATTTTGCCCTTGAAATCGATCTCCTTGAAGCTGTTGTAGCGCACATTGCTTACCATCAGGAGACCGGCTGCCAGGGTGATAAAGCAGGCCAGGTAGGAGACATCGCTTCCCGCCACTTCGTACTCCACCGCCACCCAGACGCTGCCCGCCAGAATGGCCGCGGCAGCCGGGCTTGGCAGCCCCTGGAAGTAACGCTTGTCGGCGGTTCCCACCTGGGTATTGAAACGGGCCAGGCGCAGTGCGGCTCCGGCGGTGTAGACAAAGGCGGCCAGCCAGCCCAGCTTGCCGAGACTGCTCAGGGACCAGACATAGATCACCAGGGAGGGGGCGAGACCAAACGCAACCATGTCGGAGAGGCTGTCGTACTCGGCACCGAACGCAGTCTGGGTGTTGGTCATGCGCGCCACCCGGCCATCGAGACCATCCAGAACCATGGCGACAAAGATAGCTACCGCGGCATGCTCAAACTTGCCGCCCATCGCCGCCAGCACGGCATAAAATCCGCTAAACAGCGCGGCCGTGGTAAACAGGTTTGGCAGCAGGTAGATGCCGCGCCTGGGTTTCTGCGGCAGCGGAGTTTCGGGCATGGGCGAGGTCCTGTTGCGATAAACTGGCCTGATTATACAAGGAGTTGGCACGGAAAAGCAGTAACGCGGGAGAAGAATCGATCCCGGACCACTCCCCGCCATAGCGGCTCTTTCCGGCTCCAGACCCTCCCTGAACGAAAAAAAGCGGGCCCCCTGCGGGGCCCGCCTTTCATACCGGGATCAGCCGCGACTCAGTTCTTCGACTTGTCGACGATCTTCTTGATCCAGGGCATCATGCTGCGCAGGCGCTCGCCCACCACCTCAATGTCGTGGGCGGCGTTAAGACGACGCCGCGCGGTCATCTCCGGATAGTTGGTCTGCCCTTCGCTGATGAAGCGCTTGGCATAGTCGCCACTCTGGATGTTGGCCAGGCACTCGCGCATCGCGGCCCGACTCTGCTCATTGATCACCTTCTCGCCAGTCACGTACTCGCCATACTCCGCATTGTTGGAGATGGAGTAGTTCATGTTGGCGATGCCACCCTCGTACATCAGGTCGACAATCAGCTTCAATTCGTGCAGGCACTCGAAGTAGGCCATCTCCGGCGCGTAACCGGCCTCGGTCAGGGTCTCAAAACCGGCCTTCACCAGCTCCACGGCACCACCGCAAAGTACTGCCTGTTCGCCGAACAGGTCGGTCTCGGTCTCATCCTTGAAAGTGGTTTCGATAATGCCGGTGCGCCCACCGCCGATCGCCGACGCGTAGGAGAGCGCGATATCCTTGGCCTGGCCGCTGGCGTCCTGGAACACCGCGATCAGGTCGGGAATACCACCACCCCGCTCGAACTCGGTACGAACCGTGTGGCCCGGCGCTTTGGGAGCAATCATGATCACGTCCAGGTCGGCCCGCGGCACCACCTGGTTGTAGTGAATGGCGAAACCGTGGGCAAACGCCAGGGTGGCGCCCTGCTTCAGGTTCGGCTCCAGCTGCTCGCGATAGAGCACTGACTGGAACTCGTCCGGGGTCAGGACCATGACCACATCGGCCTCGGCAACGGCTTCCGCCACGCCCTTGACCTGAAGGCCGGCATTCAGCGCCTTGACAGCGGACGCGGAGCCTTCACGCAATGCGACGGTGACATCGACCCCGGAGTCCTTCAGGTTATTGGCATGGGCGTGCCCCTGGGAACCGTAGCCGATAATGGCCACCTTCTTTCCCTGAATCAGCGAGAGGTCGGCGTCTTTGTCGTAATAGATGTTCATGGTCATAGCGTATTACCTTAGATATAAATAAAGTGATTTCTGAATTCTGCAGCCGGGCCGAACGGCCAGACATCTCTTATCCGTTTCAGAGGCTCAAGCCCTTGGCACCGCGTGAAATTCCGGATGGCCCGGTGCGCACGACCTCGACGATCATATCCTCCTCAACCGCGTTGATGAAGGCATCCAGCTTGCTGGCCTGTCCGGTCATCTCGATCAGGTAGCTGGTGTCGGTGACATCGATGATCTTGCCGCGGAAGATGTCCACCAGGCGCTTGATCTCCTCGCGCTGGGTCTTCTCCGCCTTCACCTTGATCAACATCATCTCCCGCTCCACGTGGGGCCCCTCGGAGAGATCGAGCAGCTTGACCACTTCCACCAGCTTGTTGAGCTGCTTGGTAATCTGCTCGATGATGTTTTCGTCGCCCCGGGTGACCAGGGTCATTCGGGAGAGTGAGGCATCCTCGGTCGGCGCAACGGTCAACGACTCGATATTGTAGCCGCGGGCGGAGAACAGACCCGCTACCCGGGACAGGGCACCGGCCTCGTTCTCCATCAGAATAGATATGATATGTCTCATGCTTAAACCAGCTCGCTTTTCGGGGGAAGATACATCTCGTGATGGCCCTTGCCCGCCTCGATCATCGGGTAGACGTTCTCGGTCGGATCGATGACCACGTCCATGAACACCAGGCGGTCTTTCAGCGCGAAGGCCTCCTTCACCGCCCCCTCCAGGTCTTCCGGCTTCTCCACCTTCATGCCGACATGGCCGAAGCTCTCTGCCAGCTTGACGAAGTCAGGAAGCGCATCGACATAGGAGTGGGAGTAGCGTCCGTCGTAGAAGAACTCCTGCCACTGGCGCACCATGCCCATGTAGCCGTTATTGAGAAGCATGATCTTGATTGGAATATCGTGCTGCTTGCAGGTAGCCAGTTCCTGGATACACATCTGGATACTCGCCTCGCCGGTGACCAGGGCCACATCGGCGCCCGGGTTGGCGATCTGTATCCCCATGGCCGCCGGCAGCCCGAACCCCATGGTGCCGAGACCGCCCGAGTTGACCCAGCGGCGCGGCTTGTCGAAGCCGTAGAACTGGGCCGCAAACATCTGGTGCTGACCCACGTCAGAGGCGACGAATGCGTCACCATTGGTTACCTTGTGCAGGGTCTCAATGGCGTACTGGGGCTTTATCTGGGGGTGGTTGCGGTCATACCCCAGGCATTCCGCATCACGCCACTTGTCGATCTGCTCCCACCACTTTTTCAGGGCACTCTTGTTGGGGCTCTTCTTGCCCTCCCCGATCACCTTGAGCATATCCTTGAGAACCGATTTCACCGGACCGACAATCGGTACATCGACCCGTACGTTCTTGGAGATCGATGAGGGATCGATATCCACGTGGATGATCTTTGCATTGGGGCAGAAGTGAGCGATGTGGCCGGTGACCCGGTCATCAAAACGGGCGCCGATCGCCACCAGCACGTCGGTATCGTGCATCGCCATGTTCGCCTCGTAGGTGCCGTGCATTCCCAGCATGCCGAGGAACTGCTTGTCACTGGCCGGGTAGGCGCCCAGTCCCATCAGGGTATTGGTGATCGGAAAACCGAGACTGCGGGTCAGCTCGGTCAGCTCTTCACTGGCATCCCCGGTGACCACACCGCCACCGGTATAGAGTACCGGCCGCTCCGCCTCCAGCATCAGGTTGACCGCTTTCTTGATCTGCCCCAGGTGCCCCTTTACCACCGGACTGTAGGAACGCATCCTGATCTTCTTGGGGTAGTCGTAGGGGATTTTGATATTCGGATCGGTAATATCCTTCGGAATATCAACCACCACCGGCCCGGGACGTCCCGAGGTGGCGATATAGAACGCCTTCTTCATGGTCTCGGCGATATCCCGTACATCCTTGATCAGGAAGTTGTG
>JAPHTA010000374.1 GCA_026196475.1 Sedimenticola sp. | reverse complement strand
GCAGTCTCGATCACACGCTCCGGAGCCTTGTCCAGCAGCTTTTCCAGGCTGATGGATTTGAGGTTGCCGATATAGCCGGTGTGGTGATGGTACATCTTGTCTTTCATCTTGTTGCCGGTCACGCGGACCTTCTCGGCATTGACCACAACGATGTAGTCGCCGGTATCCACGTGCGGCGTATATTCTGGCTTATGCTTTCCGCGCAAACGACGGGCGATCTCGGTGGAGAGGCGACCCAGGGTCTTGTCTGTTGCGTCGACCACGAACCAGTCGCGGCGCACTTCTGCGGGTTTTGCACTTACGGTCGTCATCTGACTTGCTCCAGCGGAGTAACAATACTAGCGCTTTGAAAAAGAGCGCGAATATTACCGGACCCCGCGCCCGCTGGCAAGGCCCAGTTAAACTTTTCAGGACAAAAAAAGAGGCGTGACGGGGGACGTCACGCCTGTAATATTTAAACCACCAAAGGAGGATGGAGTACTTGACGATGCCAATGCATGTAAAGTGTTAGTATCTTCTTATATAATAATTTTTCTGTCAACCCCTTCCGCCTAAAAAACCCTCTGCTCCGCGCAAGCATCCGGCTGTTTTTTACCCGCCGCAACGGTACAATCCCCTCTCCTTAATATATGGAACCGACAGGCAGTTCGATATCGTGAACGACAGCCACCTGCTCAGGGAAGCCGACCGCTGCGTAAAATGCGGAATCTGCCTTCCGCACTGCCCCACCTACAAGCTGACTCTGGACGAGGGTGACTCGCCTCGGGGCCGCATCGCCCTGATCCAGGGCCTGGTTGAAGGGACGCTGCAGAGCAGACGGGGCGAGGCCCATATCGACCGCTGTCTGGGCTGTCTCGCCTGCCAGAAAGCATGCCCCTCGCAGGTCAATTACGCCACACTTCTGGACGGTTACCGGGCCACCCGGCCGATCCCCGGACGCATCCGGCTGATGCTCCACCTGATCAGCCGCCTGCCCTATAAATGGTGGGCTGGAGCCGCGCTCCGGGCCTACCGGCTTGGTGGAATCCGACTCCTGGCCAGGCGTATCGGGGGGGCAAGTTTTCGACGCATCGACGACCTGATGCCACCGCAGTCCCGGCCGCAGAGCTGGCGCCGGACCAATCGCCCGATATCAAGCTCCCAAGGTCGCGTGGCCCTGTTCACTGGCTGTGTGGGCAGAATCACCGACCGGCCCGCGCTTGAGGCTGCCATCGCACTCCTGAAACACCTCAACTACGAGGTAGCCATCCCCGATGACCAGGGCTGCTGCGGCGCCATGCACCAACATGGCGGGGCACCGGAGAGAGCCGCCGAAATGGCGGAGCAGAACCGCCAGGCATTCCAGGACAGGGACTACGACGCCGTCATCTACCTGGCCAGCGGTTGTGGTGCACAACTGGTCAACAAGATTAGCGGCATTCCGGTACTAGAGATCAGCCAGTTCCTCAACCGCTGCCATTGGCCGGAGAATATATCCCTCGGCGAACTCGACTATTCGGTTGCCCTGCATACACCCTGTAGCCAGAAGCACCAGCTGCAACTGGACGACGCACCCCATGAGATGCTGGCAAGGATTCCCGGCATCCAGCTGCACAGACTGGACGAAATCGACTGCTGTGGTGCAGCCGGCAGCTATCTCCTGCTGCAACCGGAGATGTCCGACCGACTCCAGTCCCGGGCCCTGGCCCACCTGTATTCAGGCCATGCCGATATCCTCGCCACCAGCAATACCGGCTGCGCCTTGCAACTGGCCGCCGGGATCAGGAAAAGCGGCCGCAAAATCCGTGTCATGCACCCGGTGGAACTGATCCTTGAGAGCGTCAACAAAGGTGGACCGGGCGGATGACGCCAAACATGGCAACTGCTATGATTCCGCCGCGAACGGACCGGTATTCCGCACCCGGTCCGGCCTGCAGGCATCCCGCCAACCGGGGCGGGACCCCATGAATCTTGCCAGGATAACCCTGTCTCTCCGCCAACACCGAGGAGCAGCCAACGATGAGTAGTGTACTGATAATCGGAGCCGGCGGCGTCGGCCGTGTCGTGGCCCATAAATGCGCCCAGGTTCCGGACGTCTTCAGCCGCATCTGCCTGGCCAGCCGGACCCGGAGCAAATGCGACCAGATCGCGTCCGAGATCCAGGAGAAGACCGGCCGCACCATTGAGACCGCCCAGGTCGATGCCGACCGGGTCCCGGAGCTGGTGGAGCTGATCCGCCGGGTCGAGCCGGCCATGGTGATCAACGTCGCCCTGCCCTACCAGGACCTGACCATCATGGACGCCTGCCTGGAGACCGGCGTGCACTACCTGGACACCGCCAACTACGAACCGCTGGACGAGGCAAAGTTCGAGTACAAGTGGCAATGGGCCTATCGCGACCGCTTCAGGGAAGCCGGCCTCATGGCGTTGCTCGGCTCCGGGTTCGACCCCGGGGTGACCAATGTCTTCTGCAGCCACATGCTGAAACACCACTTCGACCAGATCGACACCATCGACATCCTGGACTGCAACGGGGGCGACCACGGGTACGCTTTTGCGACCAATTTCAACCCGGAGATCAACATCCGGGAGGTGACCGCAAATGGCCGCTACTTCGAGAACGGCGAGTGGGTCGAGACCGAGCCGATGGCGATCCACCGCACCTTCAATTTCGAGCAGGTGGGTCCGAAGAAGATGTACCTGCTCTACCACGAGGAGATGGAATCCCTGTCGCAGAACATTCCCGGCATCAAGCGCATGCGCTTCTGGATGACCTTCGGCGATGCCTACCTGAAACACCTGGAGGTGTTCCGCAACATCGGCCTGGACTCGATCGAACCGATCATGTTCGAGGGACGGGAGATCGTGCCGATCCAGTTCCTCAAGGCGCTGCTGCCGGATCCCGCCTCCCTGGGGCCGCGGACGGTGGGCAAGACCAATATCGGCTGCATCGCCAAGGGCAGCAAGGAGGGCCAGCCGGTCTCCCGCTACGTCTACAACATCTGCGATCACCAGGCCTGCTACCGGGAGACCAACGCCCAGGCGGTCTCCTACACCACCGGCGTGCCGGCCATGATCGGCGCCATGATGATGCTGACCGGCCAGTGGATGAAGCCGGGCGTCTGGAACATGGAGGAGTTCGATCCCGATCCTTTCATGACGGCACTCAACCAGCATGGCCTGCCCTGGAGCGATATCGAAACCGATATCGATATCGACGCCCTGCCGGAGTGAGGCTTCACTCCGGGGTCGGAGTCAAAACCGACTCCGACCCCTTTCAGCATTACAACCCTTGACCTGGTAGCGACCCGATGAGCCTGGATATCTCCCGCATACCCACCCCCTGTTACGTCCTGGAGGAGGAGAGACTCCGGGCCAACCTGGGCCTGATGGACCGGGTACAGCGCGAATCCGGTGGCAGGATCATCCTGGCCCTCAAGGGATACGCCATGTGGAGCACCTTTCCGATCATCCGGGAGGTACTGCAGGGCTGCACCGCCAGCTCAATGAACGAAGCAAGACTCGCCGCCGAGGAGTTCGGCAAGGAGGTGCATGTCTACGCGCCAGCCTACAGTGAGAGGGACTTTCCGCAGATCCTGGAGCTGGCCCACCACATCACCTTCAACTCCTTCGGCCAGTGGCGCCGTTTTGGCCCCCGGGCGGTGGACGCCGGCATCTCCTGCGCCATCCGGGTCAACCCCCTGGTAAACGAGGTGGAGGTGGACATGTACAACCCCTGCGGGCCCACGTCGAGACTGGGCGTCACGCCACAGCAGTTCGAGCCGGATGCCCTGCAGGGAATAGAAGGGCTGCATTTCCACGCCCTCTGCGAATGCGGGGCAGAGAGCCTGGAGCGCACCCTGGAGGCCTTCGAAAAGCACTTCGGTCAATGGATACCGCAGATGAAGTGGATCAACTTCGGCGGCGGCCACCTGATGACACGGAAAGACTACGACGTGGAGCTGCTGATCCGCCTGGTGCAGGAGTTCAGGGAGCGTCACGGCGTGGAAGTCTACCTTGAGCCGGGTGGCGCGGTCGGCTGGCAGACCGGGCCCCTGGTCGCATCGGTGCTGGACATCGTGCACAACGACGTTGATATCGCCATTCTCGACACCTCGGCAGCGGCGCACATGCCGGATGTCCTGGAGATGCCCTACCGCCCCGCGGTGCGCGGTGCCGGTGAACCCGGTTCAACTCCCCACACCTATCGCCTGGGCGGCAACACCTGCCTCGCCGGGGATGTGATCGGCGACTATGCCTTTCCGCAACCCCTCAAAATTGGAGACAGGGTCGTGTTCGAGGACATGATCCACTACACCTTCGTCAAGAACACCACCTTTAACGGCGTCGACCTGCCGTCACTGGCGATCTGGACCGCTGACGACGAGCTGCAGGTGGTGCGTCGATTCGGTTACGAAGACTTCAAGAGTCGGCTTTCATAAATACCAAAGCCGTTTAACCACCAGAGTAAACATTCTTGGCAGGCGCTGCTTTTGCTGCAACCAGCGACCTGGCAATCCATCCTCGGCTGAAGCCTTCAGACAGATCGGCCTGGCTATTCCGCCAGCAGCTCAAAACTATGACTCACTTCGGCCACCTCGCCCAGCATGATCGAGGCGGAGCAGTATTTCTCCGCGCTCAGCCGCACCGCGCGCTGTACCGCCTTCTCGGTCAGGCCGGGGCCGGCCAGCTTGAAGTGGAGATGGATACGGGTGAACACCTTGGGTTCGCTCTCGGCCCGCTCCGCCTCCAGTTCCACCTCGCACAGGGTCACCGGGTTGCGGCCCTTGCGCAGGATATGCACCACGTCGAACTGGCTGCAGCCACCGAGTCCAAGCAGCAGCATCTCCATCGGTCGTACGCCCAGGTTGCGCCCGCCAAAATCGGGAGGCCCATCCATCACCACCGCGTGCCCGCTGCCCGATTCGCCCACCATCAGGGTCTCTTCGACCCACTTTACCCGTGCTTTCATCACATACTCGCAAGTTGACAAAGGTTTGCAGACTAGCATAGATCGACAATTCGGAGGAGCTAACCTAGAATCCTATGTGGAACGCTTCACACCAGCCCTTAAACAAAAGGTCGCACATGAGCATTATCAAGCCACCAGAACAGGATCCCGCTTTTCTCAAGCCCTTTCTGTCGTTCTGCCACCGGCGGCGCTACCCGGCCAAGACAGATATCATCCACCCGGGCGACCGCGCTGATATTCTCTACTACATAGTCGACGGCTCGGTGACGATTCTGATCGAGGACGAGGATGGCAAGGAAATCATCCTGACCTATCTCAACAAGGGCGACTTCATCGGTGAAATGGGGCTTTTCCTCACCCAGTCAATCCGCAGTGTGCTGGTGCGCACCAGGACCGACTGCATGCTGGCCGAGATCAGCTACGCGCGCCTGGAACAACTTTTTGACGGCGAACTGCGAGAGCACGCCAAGGACATACTCTACGCCCTGGGCGGTCAACTCACCCAGCGACTGATCCACACCAGCCGGAAAGTGGGCCACCTGGCCTTTCTCGACGTCACCGGCCGGGTTGCCGGCACCTTGCTGGAGCTCTGCAAACAGCCTGACGCCATGACCCATCCGGATGGCATGCAGATCCGCATAACCCGCCAGGAGATCGGTCGCATCGTCGGCTGCTCCCGAGAGATGGCGGGACGCGTCCTCAAGAATCTCGAAGAACAGGGGCTGGTATACGTAAAAGGCAAGACCATCGTGGTATTCGGTACCCGCTGATCACTTCGCCTCGGTCTGCCTCCGCAGATCGTCATCGGTGCCGAACTGGCGATCCGGTCCGGCCGATATCACCTGGTAAACCTTCTCTCCCGGCTCGTACTGCAGCGCGGTCCCCCAGCCATCCAGCATCTCCTGATCACCGATCTGCAGATCCCTCTGCAGTCGATCCAGCGTGACCTGTTCCGGGTTGAATCCGGAACCGAACTGAATCATCCATATCCGGATCGAGCGATTCAGTGCCTCCAGACGACTGGTGGTCTGGGCCAGTTGCGGGTCGACCGGCTTGGCCGGTATCGCCACTTCCGGTGTCGGTTCAGCCGGCGAGGGAGCCAACATCGGGTAGAATTGCCAGGCGGCGAGAGCCACCAGCACCAGTAGCAATCCGCCCACTAGCAGGTAGGTCTTCTGCCTGGACTGCCCGGCACCCGGCTCATCCTCAACCCGGGTACTGCGCTCGTAGAAGGTACCGAGGTTTTCCGAATCATCATCCGCCTCGTAGTCGGCGGGATTGACAGAATCGCTTGCCAGTACGATATCTTCCTCGTCCTGCGCCGCTCCATCATCAATCTCCACGATCGACATCGGCCGCGTGGCATCATCTTCCGGGGTCAGCTCCGGTCGCTCCGGGGTGAGGCCGGATCCGCTATCCTCCGCATCCAGGTCCAGCGACAGGCCGTCCCCCTCATCCGCCCGGGGCAGATCCAGCGACAGCCGCTCCTCTTCCCCGTGCTCCGCCCCAGGCATATCCAGTGAAAGTGCCCCCTCTTCAGGAGCCTCCTCCCTCACCGGGGTGGCCGCTCCTCCATCCCGAGGACGATCCCGCTCCACACCGCCCTCGTCCTCATCGGGACCGACCGGCTCGAGACTGCACTGGGCTCCCCGGGCCGTCACCTTTTTCAGCAACCGCTCGGCCTTCTCCCGCTCCAGCGGCTTGTTGATACGGAAACGGTCCCCCTGGACCAGGAAGCCTGCCTGATCCATCGGGATCTTTAGCAGTTGTGCCAGCGACTGCTTCACTTCATGGTGCTTGAAACCCTCCAGAAGCTTGCCGCTGAAAACGAGTCGATACTTGGAATGGGTCATTATTCTTGTCGTAAAACCGGCTGCCTGTTAACCCGCTTAGGCTAGCACAGCCTGCCAAATGCTTGCCACTCCGGCCTTCCGCAACGACACGGCTCCCTATCCTGGCGCGGGCTGTCGTTGTAGGATAAGGCTCAACCGGATCCGGGGGAAGGCAATGCACTGTCCCATTTACCCCCGGCAATTTCCGGGGGGAACTCATAGATAGCGTATGCACACAAAAGGGGTTACCTCGCCTTACCCCGGCCTTCTCCCTGCGGACGGGGAGTCTACGGGGGTAGCGGGATTGAATTATTTTGCGGGTCCGGCAATCGGGCGCGCAAGCCAGAGACGGGATCACTCATGATGCGACATTCGGCCACCCTCCTGCTGCTCGCGGCACTTCTCGGCCCGGCGTTGGCCGCCAGCCCATTGGAGACTGGCGAAGCAGAAGTGACCGTACAACCCCGCGAGCACCATCTGTACGGGGTTGTGGAAGTCACCAGCCAGTCCACCATCTCGGCCCAGACCAGTGGCCAGGTGATGGAGATCCTGGTCGACGTGGATGACTACGTCGAGCAGGGCGCACTTATCATCCGCCTCAAGGATACCGAGCAGCAGGCCCGCGTGGAACAGGCGGAAGCGGAACTCAAGGCGGCCGACGCCCAGCTGGAAGAGTCCAGCAAGGAGTACCAGCGGACGAGGGAGATATTCGAACGTAAACTGGTCGCCCAGGCAGCAATGGACAAGGCCACGGCCGCACTGCGCTCGGCCCGGGCACGCAAGGCATCGGCAACAGCCACCCTGGCCCAGGCCAGAGAGCAGTTGGAGTACACCCGTATCCGGGCACCCTATTCCGGTATCGTCACCGAGCGGCTGGTCGAGGTCGGGGAGACTGCCTCCCCTGGCCAGCGGCTGATCAGCGGCATCTCCCTGGAGCAGCTCAGGGTCAGCGTCCAGGTGCCGCAGAGCCTGGTGCCCGCTATCCGGAAACGGAGCGAAGCCGAGATACAGTTGCCCGATGGCAGGCGTATTGCCAGCGAATCCCTGACCATCTTCCCGCTTGCCGATCCGCGGAGCGGCACCCTGACGGTGCGCCTGCTCCTGCCAGCGGGAATCGAAGGTCTGTTTCCGGGGATGCTGGTAAAGACCCGCTTCGAGATCGGCACCGGGCAGCAACTGACCGTTCCGGCCAGCAGCGTCGTCTACCGCAGCGAGGTGACCGCCGTCTACGTGATAGACCAGGCTGGCGGGATTTCACTCCGCCACATACAGGCCGGGCAGAAACGTAACGGCGACCGGATCACGGTACTCTCCGGCCTCGATGCGGGGGAGCAGGTGGCACTCGACCCGGTGGCCGCAGGCAGTCAACTGAAGGCGCTGAACCAGGGCAGCCGCGATGAGTGAAGGCAGGCTGGGCATCTCGGGCGCCATTGCGAGGCGCTTCCTGACCACCCAGATCACCCCACTGCTGGCCCTGGTCGGGTTGCTGATGGGTCTGTTCGCGATCCTGGTCACCCCGCGGGAGGAGGAGCCGCAGATCAACGTCACCTTCGCCAACGTCTTCATCCCGTTTCCCGGCGCCAGTGCCAGCGAGATCGAAAACCTGGTTGCGACGCCGGCGGAGCAGGTGCTCTCCGAGATCGAGGAGATCAAGCACATCTACTCCATCTCCCACCCGGGCATGGCGATCCTCACCCTTCAGTACCAGGTGGGAGTGGACCGTACCGCGGCCATTGTCAGGCTCTACAACAAGGTCTTCTCCAACCAGGATTGGCTACCGCAGAACCTCGGGGTGGGCCAGCCCGTGATCAAGCCGAAAGGGATCGACGATGTACCCATCGTCACCCTGACCCTTAGCTCTGACAACCCGGACACCGGCGCCTACGAACTGGGCCAGGTGGCACACGCCATCGAATCGGAGCTGAAGCGGGTACCCGGTACCCGGGACATCTATACCATCGGCGCCCCGACCCGGCTGGTCAGCGTACGACTGGACCCCCAGGCGCTGAACGCCTACCACATTGACCTGAACCAGCTGCGGCAAAGCCTGCAGGCCGGCAACAGCGTGCGGGACGATATACAGATCACCCGTGACAACCGGGAGATCCTGGTCCAGGCCGGCAACTTCCTGACCAACAGCGAGGAGATCGGCAACCTTGTGGTAGCCAGTCACCAGGGGCGCCCGGTATTCCTGCGGGACGTTGCCGAGATCCGCCACGGCCCGGACCAACCGGACCAGTACGTCTGGCTGGGGAGCGGCCCCGGTGCGGACGACAAGCATGTTGAAACGGGCGGCACCACGCCGGCTGTGACCATTGCCATTGCCAAGAAGCCCGGCACCAACGCGGTGAATATCGCCGCCGCGGTAATCCAGCGCTTCGAACAGCTGAAGGGCACTTTCATCCCCTCCGATGTTCAGGCCACCGTGACCCGCAACTACGGCGTCACCGCAGACACCAAGGCGAAACAGCTGATCAGCAAGCTGATCTTCGCCACCGCCTCGGTGGTACTGCTGGTGCTGCTCGCACTCGGCTGGCGCGAATCCCTGATTGTCGGCGCCGCGGTGGTGGTCACCCTGGCCATCACCCTGTTCGCCTCCTGGGCCTGGGGGTTCACCCTGAACCGGGTCTCCCTGTTCGCCCTGATCTTCTCTATCGGCATCCTGGTGGATGACGCCATCGTGGTGGTGGAGAACATCCACCGCCACCTGGCCATGGGCAGTCGCAACCTGCTACAGGCGATACCTGCTGCCGTCGACGAGGTGGGAGGCCCCACCATCCTGGCCACCTTCACGGTGATCGCCGCCCTGCTGCCGATGGCCTTCGTGACGGGCTTGATGGGCCCCTACATGAGCCCGATACCGATCAACGCCAGTCTCGGCATGCTGATCTCCCTGGCGGTGGCCTTCATCTTCACCCCCTGGCTCACCCACCAGGCCCTGGGGCGGGTCCATCACGGCCACACCGGGGATGAATCTGCCGGGACCACCGGATACAACATACTCAGCACGCTGTTCAACCGGGTGATGACTCCGTTCCTGGCCGGTGGCCGGGGGCGAGCCATGCGCTGGCTGCTGCTGCTCTCGGTGCTGCTGCTGATCGCCGGGTCGATTTACCTGGTGGTGAACCGCTCGGTGGTCCTGAAGATGCTGCCGTTCGACAACAAGTCGGAGTTCCAGGTGGTGCTCGACATGCCGGAGGGAACCAGCCTGGAGCAGACTGCCCGGGTACTTGATCAAATGGGGCGCTACCTGGGGAGCGTTCCCGAGGTGACCGACTACCAGGTCTACGCCGGCACCTCGGCACCGATCAGCTTCAACGGCCTGGTGCGGCAGTACTATCTGCGCAGCGGCGCCAACATGGGCGATATCCAGGTCAACCTGGTGGACAAGGCACAGCGCGACCGCAAGAGCCATGATATCGCCCTGGCGGTGCGCCCCGCACTGCAGGAGATCGCCCGCCGGTACCAGGGTAATGCCAAGGTGGTCGAACTGCCCCCGGGACCGCCGGTCCTCTCACCCCTGGTGGGCGAGGTCTACGGCATCGACTACAACGGCCAGATCGAACAGGCCAGGGCATTGCGCAACCTGTTCGAGTCAACCCCCGACATCATCGACGTGGACGACTCGGTGGAGTACCCGTCGGAGAAGATCCTGCTCCGGGTAGACCGGCTCAAGGCGGCCCAGCTCGGCATCGACCAGGCGGAGATCACCCGCACCCTGGGCATGATCCTGGACGGCGAGGATGTTACCCACCTGCACGGGGAGAACCTGAAATACGCGGTACCGATCCGGATCGAGTACCATCCGGGCGACAAGACCGACATCGACCAGCTGCTGACCCTGCGCCTGCCCACCGCGGACGGCCGGCAGATACCGCTCTCGGAGGTTGTCACCCCGCAAAAAAGCCAGCGCGCACACGCCATCCACCACAAGGACCTGCTGCCAGTGGTCTATGTTACCGGCGACATGGCCGGCGAGACCGACAGCCCCCTGTACGGCCTGTTCGCCATTTCTGACAAGATCGGTCAGCAGGCGGACGGCCTGGAGCAGTGGTTCCTCAGCCAGCCGGAGAATCCCTACGAGTACAGCGTCAAGTGGGACGGCGAGTGGCAGGTCACCTACGAAACCTTCCGCGACATGGGCATCGCCTACTCGGTGGGCCTGCTACTGATCTACCTGCTGGTGGTGGCCCAGTTCCGCTCCTACCTGGTGCCGCTGGTGATCATGGCGCCGATCCCCCTGACCCTGATCGGCATCCTGCCCGGGCACGCCCTGCTCGACCGCCAGTTCACCGCCACCTCGATGATCGGCATGATCGCCCTGGCCGGCATTATCGTGCGCAACTCGATCCTGCTGGTGGACTTCATCAACCAGCAGGTACGGGAGGGGATGGCCCTGGCCGAGGCGGTGGTACTCTCCGCCGTGGTGCGGGCCAAGCCGATCGTGCTCACCGCCCTGGCGGCGATGGCCGGCGCCTTCTTCATCCTCGACGACCCGATCTTCAGCGGCCTCGCGGTGTCCCTGATCTTCGGCCTGCTGGTCTCCACCCTGCTCACCCTGGTGGTGATCCCGGTGGTCTACTACGCGGCGATGGAGAAGCGGGTCGAAAAAATCACATCCACCGCGAAATAACCTCAGATCGCCCTTGAAAGGGTAGGTTGGGGTGAGCAAAGCGAACCCCAACGAAGGGGTTTGGCTTGACACCAGATGTTGGGGTTCGCAGGCTCACCCCAACCTACCGGTTATGCGGCGGTAAACGAGTAGGGGTCGGAGTCAGGCCGCGTGGATCGGCATGAAACTACCACCACTGGTGGGCGGCTTGGCTCCGATCCCGGCGATTAACCACCCACCAGCCGGTCGAAGATGCGGAACCCGGCCAGGTAGGTACCGGCGGCCGAACCCAGGGTACTGAACAGGAACACCAGCAAGGTGCGGGAGACCCGGTTGCGCCACCAGCCGCTGATCCGGGTGGTGTCATGCTTGAGCCGACTGAAGTCACCCACCTGGGGCTTGCGCAGGTAGATCTCGGCAGCCGCTGTGACCATGCCGGCACCGACAGTGGGATTCAGGGAGGTGATCGGAGCCGCCACGAAGGCGGTGAGAACGGTCAGCGGGTGGGCCGCCGCGATCAGTGCGCCCAGCGCAGACAGCACGCCGTTGATCAGGACCCAGTCCATCACCAGCTGCCAGCCCAGCTCCGGGCTGCGCAGGAAACCGATCACGAAGCCGCTCAGCACCAGCGCCACCACCAGCCAGGGGATCAGCCTCGGCCAGCGACTGGGGGAGGGCAGGTGGTCCAGGCGTTCGATCTCCTGCCCCGGCTGCAACCCCTCGTCAGCAAGGTAGTTACGGATCCCCTTCAGGTGCCCGGCCCCCACCACTGCCAATATCCGCTCCGGGGCCTGGCTCTCCACCTCCTGCATAATGCGCGCTGCCATGTAGCGGTCACGTTCATCAATCAGCGGTTCGAACAAATCCTGGCGATCCTCGGCAAACTCGGCGAAGGTGTGCTCCAGCACATCCCCCTCCTTCAGCCCCTCTATTTCCGCCTCGCTCACGTCATCCCGCGAAAAGAGGCTGGCCAGCAGACCGGCGAAGAGGCCGAAGCGCTTCCACCAGGGTACGTTGTGCAGCACCCGGCGCAGGGTGACGCCGATCTCCCGATCAATCAGCAGCACCGGCTTGTGCTGCTCCCGGGCATGCCGGATCGCCGCCAGCTGCTCGGCGCCGGGCTCGATCCCGAACTGTTCGGCCAGGCGTTGCTGGTAGGCGCCCAGGGCCAGGTTGGCCGCCACCATGCTCACCTTGCCCTC
>JAPHTA010000029.1 GCA_026196475.1 Sedimenticola sp. | reverse complement strand
GTCCCTGTTCTGTTCCTTGAGCGAAGAAATGGTCTGCTCCAGATGCACTCTGTGTGAATGCGCATTATGATACACCCAACCCTGTCGGGTCCGCGCAGACTCAGGTCGCTGTCTGTGAAGGGGTGGACAGGCGAATCCTCTGCGTTGGCCAATGATACGCAGTACGCCCGAAAGTATAAATAAAAGGCACTCACATGATATGCAGTATGACCTCCTTTTCGAGGAGAGAGAACAGGGACGAACTGGGGGAGCTGGTGTGTGAGCTGCGCTCGGTAAACCACCGCTACCTGGAGCTTTTCGTGCGCTTGCCGGAGGAGTTGCGGGCGCTGGAACCGCGTGTCCGGGAACGGGTGGCAGCCCGCCTGGGACGTGGGAAAGTGGACTGCCAGTTGCGCTTTGTTCCCTCGCGCAACGCCACCGCCGGAGTGGCGGTGAACGAACGTTTTGCGCAGCAGATCATAGACGCCTCCGGGGTGGTTGGGCAGATGCTGCACGGCTCGGTGCCGCCGCGGGCGATGGATATTCTGCGCTGGCCGGGGGTCCTGGAGACCGAGGAGATGGATCTCTCGCCGGTGCATGAGCGCGCCGCTGCCCTGCTTGAGGAGACCCTGGACGGCATGGTGGAGTCGCGCCGTCGTGAAGGGGGCCGGCTGGCGGAGATGATCGTTCAGCGCTGTGCTGCGATGCGGCTGGAGATTGACAAGGTGAAGACGTTGATGCCGCAACTGCTGGTATCACTTCGTGAGCGGCTGCGTGGACGCCTGCAGGAGCTGAGCGCGGAGCTGGACGAGGGCCGGATCGAGCAGGAGATGGTGCTGCTGACCCAGCGTCTGGATGTGGACGAGGAGATGGACCGGCTGCGAACACACCTGGACGAGGTGGAGGCGGTATTGCAGCGGGACGAACCGGTTGGCCGGCGACTCGATTTCCTGATGCAGGAGTTGAACCGGGAGTCGAACACCCTGGCTTCCAAGTCCAGTGACGTGGAGATGACACGGGTCGCAGTGGAGCTGAAGGTGCTGATCGAGCAGATGCGCGAGCAGATCCAGAATATCGAATAGATCGCGCTGCCGCGGCAACGACGAGGCGCGAAAAGAGAATCGGGAGAGACATGACTAAAGGTACCCTGTTTATCGTATCCGCCCCCTCCGGGGCGGGAAAGACCAGCCTGCTGAAGGCGCTGGTTGAAACCGAAGAGCGTGTCCGGGTATCGATTTCCCACACCACCCGGCCGAAAAGGCCCGGCGAGCTGGATGGGGTGGACTACCACTTTCTCGATGCCGGTCATTTCAGCGAGATGGTCTCGGCAGGGGACTTTCTCGAGCACGCAGAGGTGTTTGGCAACTACTACGGTACCTCCGAGGCAGGTATCCGGGAGCAGCTGCAGCGCGGTGACGACGTGATCCTGGAGATCGACTGGCAGGGCGCGCAGCAGGTGCGGGAGCGCCTGCCTGGAACGGTGTCTGTATTCGTCCTGCCGCCGACGCCACAGGCGCTGCGCCAGCGCCTCAGCAATCGCGGCCAGGACAGCAGCGAGGTGATCGAGCGGCGGCTGGCCGAGGCGCGGGAGGAGATGTCGCACTATGCCGAGTACGACTACATCGTGGTGAACGACCTGTTCGAGCAGGCGCTGGGCGAGTTGCGGGCGATTATCACCGCCAGGCGTCTCTCCCTGCCGGTTCAGAGCGAGCTCCTGCGGGAGCGGCTGCAGGCCCTGCTGGCCTGAGTCGGGGGGAATATTCCAGCCCGGCATCTGGTCTGGGGTTGTGCATTGATATACTATTAAAGGTTCCGGTCCGCCGTGGCCGGCGCCTGTTTCTATTACCTGATTTCCGCTGCCCGGCAGCCGGGAAGACTGACATTCGGAGTGTACTGATGGCCCGCGTAACTGTTGAAGATTGCCTTGATCACGTTGATAACCGCTTTGACCTGGTGCTGCTGGCAACCAAGCGGGCGCGTCAGCTGAGCAACGGCGTGGCGCCCCTGCTGCCGTGGGAGAACGACAAGCCGACCGTGATGGCCCTGCGCGAGATTGCCGAGGGGCTGGTGGACGACGAGGTGGTGGCGCCAAAACCGGAGCCGGAGGTCGATCTTGCGGCCATGGGCGAGGAGTATCCGCGGGAAGGGGTGGCGGATGAGCAATCGTTCGACAAGTAGGCGATGCCCCGCGTCCAGACTATCCCGGACCGGGCTGGGCCTGGCCTGCGCGACCAGCCGGCTGGACCGTATGGCGGTCCGGCCTGTTGCCTGAGGGCCCGATGAGCAGCCACGCTTCAGGCATAAAATCCTCCGAAAAGAGCAGTAAGCCCCGTTTTCTGATCAGCGACCTCTGCGCCTACCTGGAATCCTACCTGGGCGTCGACCAGATCCGCGAAGTCTACCGCGCCTATGTCTTCAGTGCCGAGGCACACGAAGGGCAGAAGCGACTCAGTGGTGAACCCTACATCTACCATCCGTTGGCGGTAGCCCGGATCCTGGCCGATATCCGTCTCGATCACCGCTGCCTGATGGCCGCCATCATGCACGATGTTCTGGAGGATACCCAGGTCACCCGCACCCAGCTGGCAGAAGAGTTTGGCGAGGAGGTAGCGGCGCTGGTGGATGGCGTCAGCAAGCTGAACCAGATCAACTTCCGCTCCAAGGCGGAGGCGCAGGCGGCCAGTTTCCGCAAGATGCTGCTGGCCATGACCCAGGATATCCGAATTATCCTGATCAAGCTGGCGGACCGGCTGCACAACATGCGTACCCTGGAGGTGATGCGACCCGAGAAAGCGCGCCGCATCGCCCGGGAGACCCTGGAGATCTACGCCCCGATTGCCCACCGGCTGGGTATCTACCGTCTGCGCACCGAGCTGGAGGAGCTCTGCTTCGCCGCCCACTGGCCGATGCGCTACCGGGCCCTGAAGGAGGCGGTACGCACCGCCCGTGGCAACCGCAAGGAGGTGATGGGCAACATCACCGCCGCCCTGGCCGGTCGCCTGGAGCAGGAGGGGATTGTGGGCGTGGTGCGGGGGCGCGAGAAGCACCTCTACAGCATCTACACCAAGATGCGGGACAAGAAGCTCTCCTTCTCAGAGGTGGTGGACGTCTACGCCTTCCGTATCATCGTCGACCGGCTGGATACCTGCTACCGGGTGCTGGGCGTGGTGCACAACCTGTACAAGCCGGTGCCGGGGCGCTTCAAGGACTATATCGCCATCCCCAAGGCGAACGGATACCAGTCCCTGCACACCATCCTGTTCGGCCCTCACGGTCTGCCGATCGAAATCCAGATCCGCACTGTGGAGATGGACCGTATGGCGGAGTCCGGAATCGCCGCCCACTGGCTCTACAAGTCGAGTGACGACCAGAGCGGCAAGGCCCACGCGGATGCCTCCGGCTGGCTCAAGAACCTGCTCGAGCTGCAGAAGGATGCGGGCAACTCGATGGAGTTCCTGGAGCATGTCAAGGTGGACCTGTTCCCGGACGAGGTCTACGTGTTCACCCCGCGTGGCAAGATCATGGTCCTGGCCAAGGGGGCCACGGTGATCGATTTCGCCTACGCGGTGCATTCGGACGTGGGCAACCACACCGTGGCGGCGCGGGTCGACCGCCACATGGTGCCTCTGCGCACCCGTCTCTACAGCGGCCAGACGGTGGAGGTGATCACTTCGGACAGCGCCAAGCCGAGCGCTGCCTGGCTGAATTTCGTGGTGACCGGCAAGGCCCGCGCGAACATCCGCAGTTACCTGAAGAACCTGCGTGACAAGGAGGCCTCCACCCTGGGGCTGCGCCTGCTCAACAAGGAGCTGGGACACCATGACCTGACTTTCGAACAGATTGCCCCGGAGCAGCTGGAGACTCTGCTGAAGGATTTCCATCTGGAGACGAAGGAGGCCCTGCTGGAGGAGATCGGTCTCGGCAACCGCATGCCGCTGCTGGTGGCGCGGCGACTGATCGGCTCGGAAAACGAGTTGCCCCGGGAAGAGGTGGAGCAGGAGGCGGGTGGGACGCCTCTGGCCATAACCGGCACCGAGGGTATGGTGGTCAGTTTCGCCAAGTGCTGCCGTCCGCTGCCGGGGGACGAGATCGTCGCCATCTTCAACCCCGGCAAGGGTATCGTGGTGCATCGTCACGAGTGCCGCAACCTGGGGGATTTTCGAAAGACCGACAGCTGGCTGGACGTGAGCTGGGAGAAGGAGCCGGTGGGCGATTTCACCGCCGAGCTGAAAGTGGACGTTGGCAACAAGCGCGGAGCCCTGGCCTCGGTCGCCTCGGCCATCGCGGAGCTGGGCTCCAATATCAAGAACGTCAAGATGGAGGAGCGGGACGGCCTGACCTCCACGCTCCATTTCGTGATGGCGGTGGACAGCCGCAAGCACCTGGCCAACATCATGCGCCGCTTGCGAACGCTCAAGCCGGTGTTGCGGATCCACAGGATCTGACGCTGTTTAGGGTATTTTCGGTGTTCTGCCCGGCCAGAACACCGCCTTGATCTGTTTCGGAGGGTGAGGATATGGAAAAGGAGATTGTCAGTACCGACCTGGCGCCACAGGCGATCGGTACCTACTCGCAGGCGGTAAAGGTCAATGGCAGCGTCTACCTGTCGGGCCAGATTCCGCTGGTTCCGGAGACCATGGAGGTGGTGGAAGGAGGCATTGAGGCCCAGATACGGCGCGTCTTCGACAACCTGCAGGCGGTAGCCCGGGCGGCCGGTGGTGAACTGCAGGACCTGGTCAAGCTGAATATCTTCCTGACCGACATGAGCCACTTCCCGGTGGTCAACAGCGTTATGGCGGAGTATTTCGTTCAGCCCTACCCGGCCCGCGCCGCGATCGGTGTCGCCGAGCTGCCCAAGGGCGTGTCGGTGGAGATGGACGGGGTCATGGTGCTCTAGCAGTCTGTCGGACTTGACACTGATCTACTGCGGAAAAGCCGGATTTGGCCCAACTCTTCGATCAATTAAATTAGGGCCTGTTAACACTAATTTGATTATCGTCGCTGGCGTCATTTTTTTGTCCAGCAAGGCGAAAGGAGCGAAGTTTAGTGACTCTAAATGAGCGACT
>JAPHTA010000158.1 GCA_026196475.1 Sedimenticola sp. | reverse complement strand
TTGTTCCCGTGGATGGATCAGACGCATCCCACGAGGCCCTGCTTGCCGCGGGTGACATCGCCTCCAAGTACGGTTCGGAAATCAAGATCCTCTGTGTCTACCGGCACCACAGCCCGCTGGAGACCTCACTCTCCATGGTACGCCCGTACGAACCGGACAAACCGGACAAGGCGCTCAAGGAGTACGCCACCGAGATCGTGGAGAACGCCAAGAAGATCGCCCGGGAGCATGGCTTCGAAAAGGTGTCCGGGTACGTGAAACAGGGCCAGCCGGCGCGCACTATTGTCTCCTTCGCCCAGGATCACAAGATCGAACTGATCGTGATCGGTAACCGGGGCTCGGGAGATATCGAGGGCTTCCTGCTGGGCAGCGTATCGCACAAGGTAACCAGCCTGGCCCACTGCCACTGCCTGACGATCAAGACCATCAAGTAGAACTGCGCGGCTGGCCCGGGTAACGCATTTCATTCGCCGGTACGGGTCCACCCCCAGTCGTCGAACAAGACGTACAGCGCAGGGATAACCAGCAGTACCAGGATGGTCGAGGCAAGCAGTCCGAACACGACCGAAATTACCAGGGGTTTTATCGCAGCCGACTGTGTACTGGTTTCAAGCAACAGGGGGACCAGGCCGACGATAGTGGTGGATGAGGAGATGAGTATGGCGCGCAGGCGATCACGGCTCGCCTGCCCCGCAGCCTGAACCGCCGACAGCCCTCCCGCGCGGTGGCGCTTGATGAACTGGATCAACAGGATGGCGTTGTTCACCACGATACCGGCCAGCCCGGCGGCACCGATCAGCGAAGGCATCGACAGGTAATAGCCCATCAGAACATGCCCCCAGACAGCGCCGATAAAGGCCAACGGAATCGACAGCATCACGATCAGTGGCTCGACATAGCTGCGAAACTGGAAGGAGAGAATAACAAAGACCCCGACCAGTCCGATCAGCAGGCCGCGACCAATCGAATCCCCGGTCTCCGCAGAACGGGCGACCTGGCCTTCGAAGCTGACATCAACCTGCGGGTGGCGCGAGCTGAACGCCTCAAGCCAGTGCCCCCTCAGATCCGAGACAATCTCCTGGCCACTGCTGAGACGTGCATCCACATTCGCCTGCACGGTCACGGTACGTCGACCATCGATGCGGATGATCCGGGACCAGTCACGCTGTTCCCGGATCTCCACCGCCTCGCTCAGTGGCACCCGGCTGCCACCAGGCAGGGTGATGGTCTGGTCGGCCAGGTCATTGAAGCTGTCACGGTCAGCGTCTGACTGTCGCACCAGGATCTCCACGTCATGATCTCCGATTCGCTGGGCGTCAGCGATCTCACCGAGCCACGCCGCGCGCAACTGGGCGGCGACCGATTCGGCGGTCAAACCCAAACCGTGCGCACCCGGAGCTAGGGAGAAGGTGCGCTGGGGCTTGCCGGGGCGGAGATCGTCAATCACGTTGTAGGCCGCCGTGTAGCCGGCCAGGTACCCCGCCGCGTCCAGGGCGGCACTCTTCAGGGCCTGCAGGTCCTCTCCCCGCAGGCGTATCTCCACCGGAATCCCCGATGGTCCGAAGCCCGGCTCCTGGATGATCAGGCTGTGGATACCGGCAATCTCGCCGATCGCCTCACGCCACATTTGCGTCAACTGGTCGAGAGTCACGCTACGCCGCTCCGCGGTGAGCAGGTCGACCATGACGGTCGCCACGTGTGTCCCGGCCTCACCGGCGCTGGGATTGTAGTTGAAACGAACCTGAACAGCCTGCACCAGCGGCGCATTGCCGGGCTGCTCCGGAGTAAGCCGCCGATCGATCTGCTGCAGCGCCGCCTCTACCCGCTCCGTCACCGCCTCGGTACGGGACAGGGGCGTGCCCTGGGGCATCAGGATACGCGCCTCCAGGACATCACCATCAATGTCCGGCATCGCCTCGCTGCCGATGTGGCCTCCGGCCATGAAGCCGACCGAACCGAGCATCACCACCAGCACCAGGCCAACGACGGCATGGCGCCAGCGGATCGCCCGGTCTGCCAGGCGGCCCACCGCGTCACGAAAAACGGAAAACCCGTTTTCAAAGGCGCCACGAAAACGGGAATCGTGTCCCGCCACCAGTTGCGGAACGCTGCCCTTGATGTGGTGGGGAAGAATCCAGAACGCCTCTATCAGGCTGGCCGCCAGGGCCGCTATCAGTACCACGGGCAGAACCTCCAGTACCGCCCCCAGCTCCCCGGACAGAAAGGACAACGGAACGAACACCGATACCGTGGTCAGGAAGGATGACAAAACACCCGACAGCACCTGACGCGTCCCTTTTTCCACAGCTTCCAGGGGCGACTTCTGCTCGGCGGCATGGGCAACAATATTGTCGGTAATGACCACCGCATCATCCATGACGATGCCGATCGCCATCAGCAGTGCAACCATGGTGATCATGTTCAGGGATAACCCGGTGACACCCATCACGAAGAAGGCACCCATGAATGCGACCGGCAGCCCGAGCACCGCCCACAGTGCCAGCCTGGGGCGGAAAAACAGGCCCATCACCAGGACCACCAGCACCAGCCCCATCACCCCGTTGTTGACCAGCATCCGCAACCGGTCCCGGACAATACTGGTCATATCCTGGGTCAGGTTGAGCCGGACCCCGTCACCCATCCTATGTCGTTCACGTTCTACCAGGTCCGTGAGACTATCCATCACCCGCAGGGAGTCATCCCGCAGGGACTTGCTGACCTCCAGCACCAGCGCCGCTTCGCCGTTGAAACGAACCTTCTCCTCCTCCGTCTCACCCACCTGTTTCAGGGTCGCGATCTCTCCCAGGGTCAGTTCGCCACCGTGCCGGTCGGATATCATGACCAGGCGCTTTAGTTCGTCCAATGTACGACGCTGATCGGTAAAGCGCAGCTGTATATCCCGTTCCCCGGTCTCCAGGGTACCCAGTGGCATGTCGATGTTCTGCTGCCCGATGCGGGCCGCCAGATCACGTGCTGACAGACCGTACTGCCCCAACACCTCGCGCGAGGCCTCCACCTGCCACTGCCGTTGCGACAGCCCGTGGATGTTCACACTGGCAACACCGGGGAGCGTCATGATGCGCTCCTCGAGGCGAAGGGCATAGTCCTCCAACTGGTACAGGGGCATGTCACCGGAAACCGCCACAGCCGCTACCAGGTCACTGCGATGAAGTTCCCGAACCACCGGAACCTCGGCCCTCTCCGGCAGGTCGGTAATTGCCTTGACCTCGGTATCCATGTCATTCAGAAAGCGGATCGGGCTGCCGCCCGCCTGCATGGTCGCGGTAGCGCTGGCAACGTTATCCTGGGCCGTGCAGACGATCTCGTCGAGGTAGTCCACCCCCTTGATCGCATCGTACAGTCGCCTGCAGACGGCATCCTCGACATCACCCGCGCTGGCGCCGCGATAGACCACCTCGATACTCACCTCGACGGGACGATAATCGGGGAATGTTTCCCGCTTCAAGGAGGGTGCGGCAAACACTCCCATGGCGAGCAGGACGATGAGCAGCAGGTTGGCCGCAGTGGGATGACCGGCGAACCAGCGGATCACAGCAGCTTACCCCGGGCCCGGGCCCGCAGGCGTTTTTCCTGCTCTTCTCCCTGCAGTGGCTGTATCGCCATGCCATCCAGCGCCGGGACCGGATCGTCCACGATAATCCGATCTCCAGGGGAGAGCCCGGAACTGATCACAGCAAGATCATTCTGTTCGAAAGCCACCACCACCGGCCTGCGCTCGAGCCGGTTATCATCAGTAACCCGGTAAACCTCGTTTTTGTGCAATGCGGTTGCCGGTATCACCAGCAGTGGATCACGATTCATGGTCGACAGGTATACCTGCACGTACATACCCGGCTGCATGTGCGGATGTTCAGAAGGTGTTACCCTTTCATAAGGGGCATCCACCACCACCACGACCCGCGCGGTGCGGGTGGCCGGGTCCAGGCCGCTGGCCACCCGGGTAACCCGCGCCGGCCAGCGTATCTGCTCCGCTCCGGCGAGCCGCACCTCGATATCGATGGCTGAAAAGTCCACCTGTTCGCTGATATCAAGTGCGTCCGGCCCGGGGGCGGTGTACAGCACGCTGCCCACCAGCCGGCGCAACGTGGGCAGCGGAACGTGTGTCTCAATCTCCGCCTGGGCGATGCTGTCGGCACGAAACAGTCGCTGACCCGCTGTTGCGTACTGGTGGAGCTCGATGTTGACCTCATCGATGCGCAAATCATAAGGGGCTACGAAACGTGTATCCGCGAGGTCCTGCCGCGCCTGTTCAAGTCGTGTCATGGCCCTATCGATCCGGGCCTGGAGGTGGTCTTTTCGGGAGGGCAGCAGTGCCAGCTGGTTTTCCAGCGTGGTCACAGCCTGGCGTTGCGCAAGCGTGGCGCGCTGCTGCTCATCATGCCGTGACTGCGACACTGAACCGCTATTGACCAACCGTTCGATACGCGATAACTCCTGGTCGGCAAGGACGAGCCGTGTCTGTTCGAGTTTCAGCAATCGGCGGGTATTCTCCTGCTCGGTATCCAGTTGCGACAACTCCGCAGACAGGGAGACCAGTTCCGCCTCGATATCGGCAATCGCCAGTTTGTAGCGACTCGGGTCCAGGGCCAGCAACAACGTGTCCTTGCGCACCAGGGCGCCACTCTCCAGCCTGGGGTGTCGTTCCACCACGCGGCCAGGCAAGTTGGCCACCGCCTGCCACGAGTTGGCAGCACGGGTTACACCGTAACCGCGGGCCTCCAGCTGGAAATCCAGTGGCTGCACGGTGATCACGGTCAGCGTCGGAACTACCGGCTCAATCTCACCATGGGCGGGAGACTGGCGATTCGCAATCAACATGGCGGCCAGTCCCACTCCTGCCAGCAGGCCGAGCACGATAAAAAGCGGGCGCCATTTGTTTTCTGATGGTTTCATTGCAACTCCTCGTGACCGGACAGATTGCCCGACACGACAACACTTTCATGATGACATTACTGTTTTCTGTCTGTATCGATGGTTTTCGAGATCAGCCGGCGAATCCTGCTTGCGGGCCAATGATGACCCAGGATCCCGTGGATACCGGCAGAATTGACAGCCCGGAGCAGGATCCCGTGCTCACACCTGTCAATTACCAGAATGCGGCGGGCGCCGGGAGTGCTGTTGCGAACCCGGGCGAGAAACGATACGCCGTCGATACCCTCGCTGCGGTATCCCGCTACAACCAGGTCGTAGTCGCACTGGTGGCAGAGACCGAGCGCGCTCGACCAATCACGACAGCGATCCACATCAAAAGATTGCCTGTACAAGGTGTCGACCAGCTGATCAAGTTGTCCGGGGGCGTCCTCCAGCACCATTGCCCGGTAGCGGTTCCGCGCCTCTTCCCCGACAGAGGTATCCATCAGGAGTTGAATCTCTTCCCGTGACAACGTAATCCTCCCTGCCATCACAACCTCCTGTAGCATCACATTAACGGCTGACCAGGTTGGTGATCATTCGCCGCCGTAGAAGTGCTCAACAAACTCCTGACGATAGTGGCGATGACAGGCCAGGCAACTTTTTTGAAGCCTGGCAAAATCGTCAATCACGACTTCACCATCCCGCCGCAGGGCACTCTCCTGCAACTTCAGGGCGGCTTGGTGGGTTTCACTATCGTACTGTTTGAACTGTCCCGATTCGGCAGCGAAATACCCGAGTATCTGCAACCGTTCACTCATTGGGGGCTGGGGGTGATTCGCGATGAGTGGAGCATGTGCCGCTACTGCCATCCACTCCTCCCTGGCAATCGCCTCTGTAATCGCCAGCATGCCACGCTCCATCCCCTGCATGATCTGGCGGAGCTCCATCGGTGATGTAACTGCGCTCTCACCCCGGGCCGACATACTGGCGACCCCTATCAACAGCACCAGCAGTCCACGACCTGCCACTTCAAATCTCATTATCCGGTTACCTCCAGTCAAGCTTCCCACACCCGTTTCATCCCCCGATCCCCCGGCGATAGATGGTAAACACCCGCGGTGCATCACGCGTCATCTTTCCCACATCACCGGCCAGCAGAGACTGCATCACCAGCCCCTGTATGGTGCCGATGAACAGGCTGACCGCGGCACTGCTATCAAGATCCAGGTCCAGTTCGCCCGAAGCCTTTCCCGCCTCGATCAGTCGCTCGACCCGCTGGCCGTAGCGGTTGATCAGGGTCTGCACCATGCGCTTGGGGGCTGTATCACCGGAGCGCTGCAGTTCGCCAAACAGCATGCGGGGCACGCCCGGGTGTTCGGCCACGAATCCAACATGGGCCAGGAACATCGCCTGCAAGGCATCCACCGGCGATTCCACTGTCTCAACTGCCCGGTCAACCCGGCTCAGCAACCGCTCCGCCACCCACTCCATCACCGCACCCAGGATCGCGTCCTTGTTCGGAAAGTGGCGGAACAGTGCCCCCTGGGTCAGGCCCATGCGTTTGGCAATGGCGGATGTGGTGATTTCGCTCGGATTCTGTTCGGCGGCCAGTTCAACCACCGTCTCTACCGTTGCGGCCCGGCGCTCCTCAGCCGGCAGGTGTTTTACATGAGGACCCATCTGCTCTCCATAAAGATAGTAATTGATTACTCACTTTATACCTTTAAGTCAGATTGTCAACAGACCCTGCGGGACTTCCGAACTCAATCAATACAGTTGGAATGGTCAACGAACCCCGGACAGATTATCCAGCGACTGGCGCCGCTCCTCCTCCTGGCCCAGTTCTCGCAAGCCCTGGATCGCGGTCTGGATATGTGGCTCCTGGCGGTCGATCGGGTAGGCCATGTAGACCGGAAGAGTGATAAGTGGACTGTCCTCCACCGGGAACAGCTGCTGCGACTGCACCAGGTGACGCACCAGGCGGATCGGAAAATAGGCCGATCCGCCATGGTTGCAGATCAGCTGCATCGCCAACCAGCCGATATTGACCCGCTGGGCCGAAGTGTCCACGTCCGGGAAACGGGCAGAGAACTGGGCCAGGAACTCCGGCCCCCAGTCGATATGCACGTAGTTGGCATCCTGCCAGTGCCGGTCCCTGGCGCTGGTCATCAGCACCAGGGGCTCACCGAAGATATACTCGGCGGAGATGGCGGGGCGACTTTGGGGCGTGTACATGACACCGATATCGATATCCCCCTGCACCAGGCCCTGCATGATTCCCTCCTCGAAACCGATCTCCAGGCGCAGCGAGATATCCGCCGCCCGCTGCCGCATCCAGTTCACCCAGTTAGGGAGAAAACCGTCCCACAGGGCGATTCGGCCGCTGAGGGTGAGCCCGGCACTGAATTCGTTGGAGAGACCCACGTCGTGGCGGGCCTGCTCGTAGGTACGGACCATCACCTTGGCGTGACGAAGAAAACGGCGGCCGGATGCAGTCAGTTCCGCACCGCCCCGGCCGCGGCGGAACAGAGGAGTGCCCAGCTGCTGCTCCAGGGTCTTGATACGGGCGCTTACCGTGGACTGGGTGACGTGCAACTTGCTGGCCGCACCGACAAAATTTCCGGCAGCGGTAACGGCCAGAAAGGTTCGGGCAAACTCGATATCCATGCAACAGCCCCCGGTGAAAAATCAACAGATTCGATTATTCTATCGTGTATTCCGATATTAGATAACAATAATATTTGATTGTTGAATAATTCAGGCGTGCTTATACTGGTTCCAGAGTCAAATGCGTTGGAAGTAGTATGAAGACACGTTGGTCACTGAAGTTGCTGGCGGCACATAAAGCCGCATCGAGACGCCTCGCAGCCCCGTTCGCTTCCAGTTTACGGGACATTCTGCCGGATTCCGAAACACATCCCACCAGTCATGCCGAAAAGTGGATATCCGCTGCTGGCGGAATGTTGAGCCTCCTGATAGTCCTGCTGATCAGCCAGCAGGTTCTGGACATGCAAGGTACCACCCTGGTAGCGGCCTCGATGGGGGCCAGCGCGGTACTGCTGTTTGCCGCCCCTCACAGCCCACTGTCACAACCCTGGTCCCTGCTTGGCGGTCATATCCTGTGTGCCCTCATAGGAATAACCAGCGCAGCCTGGATCGAGTCCCCGATCATGGCCTCGGTCATTGCCGTGACACTCTCCATCGTGGCCATGCACTATCTGAACTGCCTGCACCCACCGGCCGGCACCACTGCGCTGGTGGCGGTACTGGGGGGCAGCGCAGTACAGGACATGGGATACGGATACGCTGTTACCCCGGTTCTCTCCAATGTCCTGATCCTTATTGTCGTGGCGACAGTGTTCAACTATCCGTTCGATTGGCGCCGCTACCCACAAGCCTGGCATAAGCCAATGGCGGTGGAAAAGTGTACTATTGCCCACAGCGATCTTGTCTACGCCCTTACAGAGATAGACTCGTTTATCGATGTCAGCGAAGAGGACCTGCTGAGAATCTATAACCTGGCCCTTGGCCACCACCGGACACCACAAACAGAAGGGCAGATGCAGCCCGTAAAGTCGACAGCGTGAGGTTTAACATGAATATGCCAGAGAGAAAGGATGCGATGCAGACAAATCCTTTTGCCATCCGCATCGATTACGTCGATATTGGCGACCGCCAGATCGCTACCGACCAGGAGGGTTACATCCAGGACATGGACGACTGGTCCGAGGCGTTTGCCGTAGCCCTGGCGAAGAAGGAGAACCTGGTCCTGACCGAGGAGCACTGGGAGGTGATCCGCTTCATCCGCGACTACTACCAGCAGCACCGGGTACAGGCCCAGGTGCGGGACATGATCAAGCACTTCCGCAAGACCTGGGGCAAGGAGCGCGCCAACACCCGCTACCTGCACGACATCTTCCCCATGGGCGGGCCGCAGAAGCAGGGTAACCGCCTGGCCGGCATCCGCAAGACCAAGGGCGAACACTGAACCTGCCGGCACGGGCCGGTCCTGTAACCAGACCAGCCCGCACCATTGCCACTATCCTCGCTCAGAAGCTCGCCTTCACTCCGGCATAGTAGTAGCGTGCCGCCGGATCATCCGGCGTTCCCCGCCAGGCCATGTTCTCCGGCAGGTCGGCATCGAACAGGTTGTCGATTCCGCCGAACAGGGAGAGCCCCTGGCTGACCTGGTAGTCCAGGCTCAGGTCCATGGTGGTGTAATCGCTATTGTGGTTGGGCACGGTGCGATCATAGGTCGCCCAGAAATCCCGAATGTGGCGTATGCGTCCCTCCACCCGTAGCGGTCCGTAGTGTTGACTGAGCGAGGCGGACGCCTTCCAGCGCGGCCGCTCCGTAAGCCGGTCACCCGAGGTACCGTCCCGGGCATCCAGGTACTCGACACTGAAACGCAGGGTGTCCTTGCCGGCAAGGCGCCAGTTCAGCACCGCTTCCGCACCCCGGATTTCGGCCCTGGAGACATTCCCATACAGCATTTCCGAACGCCAGCCGATGTTG
>JAPHTA010000365.1 GCA_026196475.1 Sedimenticola sp. | reverse complement strand
TGGTCTCCTCCTCAGCTCATTTAGATAAAAGGGATGCTTTTATCTTGGCGCATTGCGACGCCGATTGGAGTGGGGAGGAGACCATCTCATCACCCTACAGATTTGACGGCACCAAGTGATCATTCTGTGGACCGTCGTAATGAATCGTCAGCCGTAGGCGCAGGCGCCGGGCCGGGTTCCAATCCACTTTTGGAGCTAACTCTTCTTGCCCTTGCCCTTTTTACCCTTCTTTCCTTTCTTGGCCTTGCCCTTCTTGCCTTTGCCCTTTTTACCCTTGCGCTTCTTGTCCAGCTTGTCCTTGGCCTTCTTCTTCGCCTTGGCCTTCTTTTTTTCCTTGCGCTTTTTCGCCTTGGCCTTGGCTTTTGCCTTGGCCTTTTTCTTCAGCTCTTCGTCCTTCTTGTCGCCTTTCTTGTCTTTTTTCTTTTTGCTCATGCTCTTCCCCTGTCGCATCCGCCCTGGCGGATGGTGATTGCTCAGTCATTCAAGACCGAATCATGGTTTCCGTTTCACCTACTCTGAATAGGTCACCGACAGCTGCTCCAGCATGTCGGCCCAGGAGAGATGGTCCGCCTCCAGGTCGTAGGCCAGCGGCAACTCGAACTGCTTGCCGAAACTATCCGCATCCGGGTTGGTAAACGAGTGCTTCGCCCCGGGATAGCTGATGAACTGGTAATCGATGCCGGCCGCCTCCATCTCCGCCTTGAAGGCCGGGATCTGCTCCGGCTTGACGAACGGATCATCCGCGCCGTGGTAGACCATGACACGGGCCTTGACCTGGTCCTCTTTCGCCGGCATGTCAGTACCCAGACTGCCATGGAAGCTGGCCACCATATCCAGGTCCAGACCACGCCGGGCCATCTCCAGCACCAGGCCACCTCCGAAACAGTAGCCGATGGCAGAGAGCTGCTCCGGATTCACCGTCGGGTGTTCACGCAACAGCCCCATAGCGGCCTGGAATCGCTCCGTGGCGGCACCCATGTTCTTGCGCACCTCGCCGGCGAAGCGGCCCGCATCCTTGGGGTGATCGGCGGTCTTACCCTCTCCGTACATATCCACCGCCAGCGCAGTATAGCCCATCGCCGCCAGCAGGCGGGCACGCTTGCGGGCGTACTCGTTGTGACCCCACCACTCGTGTACCACCAGCACCGCCGGCCGGGGTCCGGTCAGGGCGTCATCGTAGGCGATGTAGCCCTGCATTCGGGTATCACCGGACTGGTAGGTGACCTCCTCTCCCCGGACTGCCGAATAGGCTGCATTGGCTAGCAGGGTAAACAGAATAAGAACGATAAACCGGCGCATGCCTTCCTCCTTGTGCAGAGTCTGCTGTTTTTTTAGACGCTATCCAAGTCTAGCCACAAACCGCCATCCGGCAAGTGCAACAGGGAAATTGCATACTCAACTCGATGTCATGACAAAAACTACTGGCCCTTGATCACCATCACCGAGCACTTGGCGTGCTCCACCACCTTGGCCGCGCAGGAGCCGAGAAAGACCTGGGACAGCCCCTTGGCATGGGACGGAATCACGATCAGGTCCGCCTCGATCTTCTTCGCCTGCTTCAGAATCTGCTCCGGGGGATTGCCCTCGGTGATGACCGGATGTGTCACGATGTCATCCGGGAGGTTGTCACGGATGTACTTCTTCATGACGTTGGCCACCTCCTTCATCGCCTCTTTCATTGCCTGGTCGGGGAAGAATGATGCGACCAGGGGCATGCCGAACCCTGGTAATACGGTCATCACGTAGATCTCCGCCTTGTGCTTGCGCGCCTCGTCGGTGGCGATCTTGAGCGCCTTCTCCGCCAGCACCGTCTCCTGAAGATCGATCGGCATCAGTATTTTCTTGAACATAACCGGTTCCTTTTCCTGTAGTGGCACCGTAACGATGACGGGGCCGGTAACCTGACCTATCCGGAAGCTGTCAAGCGGTCGCCTCGACAGACCCGGCTTTACTCCTGGCATGACGTTTGCGCTGTATCATGGCCACAAGCGCCAGCAGCAACAGCGCCGGGATGAACATCCACTGCTTGGCCGGCCGCTCGGCCTCCAGGTGCAGGGTGACGATCTCCCAGTCGAAGTCGATTCCCGCATCCTGGGCCGGGCTGCCGAACATCACGCTGTCGGCAAACACCTTGCCATCCTCGGCCCGGGTCTCGAGCCCGGCGCGGGAGAGACGCTCCTGGCCACTTCCCGCCTCACCCAGCGGCAGCAGGATGGTCTTGCGCACGAATTTTCCATCGAGATTCTCACCCTGCACCGTCATCTGCAGCTTGCCGTTGGCCGGTACATTACCCGCCACGCTGGCGATCTCGGTGGCGGCTATGTCCTGCAGCGGCGGGTAGACCTCATCCCACCAGAAACCGGGACGGAACAGGGTGAACGCCACCAGCAGCAGCGCCAGCGACTCCCAAATCCGGCTCCGGGTAAGCCAGTAACCCTGGGTGGCCGCGGCAAACAGCAGCATGGCAATCACCGCGCTGACAATCACCAGAAGGAGTTCGAACACGTGGTCAATGCCGATCAATAGCAGCTGGGTGTTGAAGATAAACAGGAACGGCAGTATCGCGGTGCGTATGTCGTACATGAAGCCCTGGATACCGGTCTTAATCGGGTCACTCTTGGCAATGGCGGCGGCGGCAAATGCCGCCAATCCCACGGGCGGCGTATCATCCGCCAGAATGCCGAAGTAGAAGACGAACATGTGCACCGCGATCAACGGTACGATCAATCCATTGGTGGCGGCCAGGGCGACAACCACCGGCGCCATCAGGCTGGAGACCACGATGTAGTTGGCGGTGGTCGGCAAGCCCATGCCGAGTATGATGCAGATGACGGCGGTGAAGATCAGCGCCAGCATCAGGTTGCCACCGGAGATGAACTCCACGAACTCGATCATCACCTGGCCGATACCGGTGAGCGTAATGGTGCCGACCACGATTCCGGCGGCCGCTGTTGCGACACCGATACCGATCATGTTGCGGGCACCACTGACCAGGCCGGCAATGCAGTCATCCAGCCCCTGCTTCAGGGCTGCCAGCTCCGTCTGGCCACTCTGGCCGCGAAAGAAGGCGACCAGGGGTCGCTGGGTGATGACAATGAAGATCATGAACAGGGTAGCCCAGAAGGCGGAGAGTCCTGGCGAGAAACGCTCCACCACCAGGCACCACATCAAGACCACGATCGGCAGCAGAAAGTAGAGGCCGACCTTTACCGTGGGTCCGGTCTCCGGCAGCTCAACTACCGGGTTGTCCGGGTCATCCACCTCCAGCTCGGGAAAACGTGCCGAGTACTTGATCAGCCCGATATAGGCGACCAGGATCAGCACCGAGACGATGTAGACGGCAGCACTGGGAAACACCTCCTTGATCCAGCCGATACCGTAGTAGACCACCAGGCCGATGGCGCAGGTGCCGGCCACGATCGCGGCAAAGGTGGTCAGCTTCTGCGCCAGGGTGCTGTGGGTGCGCTTGGGCAGCCCCTTCATGTTGGCCTTGAGCGCCTCCAGGTGCACGATATAGATCAGGGCGATATAGGAGATCACCGCCGGCAGGATGGCGTGCTTGATCACCTCCAGGTAGGAGATACCGACGTACTCGATCATCAGGAACGCCGCCGCACCCATCACCGGCGGAGTCAACTGGCCGTTGGTGGAACCCGCCACCTCCACCGCACCGGCCTTGGTGCCCGGGAATCCGACCCGTTTCATCAGGGGAATGGTAAAGGTGCCGGTGGTCGCCACGTTGGCGATCGATGAACCGGAGATGAGACCGGTGGCTGCCGAGGCCACCACCGCCGCCTTGGCCGGTCCGCCCTTCATGTGACCGAGCAGGGCGAAGGCCATCTTGATGAAGTAGTTACCGGCCCCCGCCTTCTCCAGCATGGCGCCGAACAGCACGAACAGGAATACGAAACTGGTCGAAACCCCGAGTGCCACGCCGAACACGCCCTCGGTGGTCAGCCACTGGTGGGACATCACCTTGGACAGGCTCTGTCCCTTGTGCGCGATCACATCCGGCATGTAGGGACCGCCGAAGGTGTAGGTGAGAAAGACGATAGCCACCACCATCAGGGGTGGACCGAGAGAGCGTCGCGTCGCTTCCAGCAGCAGCAGCATGCCGATCGATGCCACCACCAGATCCTGGGTGATCGGGGCACCGGAGCGCCCCGACAGGTCTTCGTAGAAGAGATAGAGATAGGACGCACTGAAAGCCCCGAGAATGGCGAATATCCAGTCCTGCAGAGGTATTCTCTCCCGTGGCGATTGTTTGAACGCCGGGTAGGCGGTAAACGCCAGGAACAGGGCGAAGGCCAGGTGGATGGCCCGTGCCTCGGTATTGTTGAAGACACCGAAGTTGAACAGGAATGGTAGCGGTGACGCATACCAGAGCTGGAACAGCGACCAGGCCAGTGGGACACCGAACAGGACCTTGCCGGGGACGCCACCGGGGTGGCGCGCGCCACTGTCGGTCTTGGCAACCATCTCCTGCAGTTCCTGGTCGGTGACGTCCTCCTCTCTTGTTGACTCTTGACTCATCTTCCTCTCCTGGAGAGTTGTGCATAGAGCGAAGCGGTAGTTCTTCTTCTGTCTGCTGCTACCGTTTCACGATACCGTGCAAGAACAATCCGACGCTGCACGGCATTCGTATTTTGTTATGTATCGTTGTAACGACTCCCCTCTCACCCGGAGAGAGGGGTGGGCAATCAAATGAAGCCGATAAACGTTGTTCATTGTCTTGTTGGGGTTCGTGCCTCACCCCGACTTACCATCCGGTGCGATTCATCCTCCGACGATCGCCGTCACGGGCAATTGTGACTCGGTGCGCAGGTTGGGGTGAACTTGTGAACCCCAACGAACCCTCTGCTCCTGTCTTGTTGGGGGGTCTTGCCGCACCCCAACCTACAAACCCGGTTCGACTCATCCTGATGAGCGCGGCGGCATCATTCCGGATCAAAATACCTTGGGCCGAAAAGAAACGGGTGGTCCGTGGACCACCCGTTTACTGCCGATTACATCAGGCCGGCTTCCTTGTAGTACCGTGCGGCCCCATCATGCAGCGGAGCGGAGAGTCCGTCCTTGATCATCTGCTCCTTCTTCAGCACGCCAAACGCCGGGTGCAGCTTGCGGAAGCTGTCGAAGTTCTCGAACACCGCCTTCACCACCTGGTAGACCGTGTCGGCC
>JAPHTA010000278.1 GCA_026196475.1 Sedimenticola sp. | reverse complement strand
TTCGGCCAGGCGTTGCTGGTAGGCGCCCAGGGCCAGGTTGGCCGCCACCATGCTCACCTTGCCCTCGCGCACCACCTTGAACAGGTCCATGCGGGAGAGCGCATCCGGATCCAGGATCGCCTGGTAGCGACTGGGGCAGAGCTCCACCGCCACCGCGTCGTACTCACCGCTGTCGAGCAGGGAGCGAACCTTGTCGGCGCTGGCCTTTGACACATGGGCGGTGCCCAGCAGGGTGACCCGGCTGCCGCCTATTACCACCTCGACCAGCGGTTCCTGTTGTACGCTCTCTGACATCGGTTTCCACTCCCTGACAAGGCGCGCATGATACCCCGTTCCGTACCGCTTTGTCTTATCCGCACCCGGCCAGGATTTGCACCCGGTCTCACCCTGCTTCTCCAGAGCCGCCAGCAGTTCGCCAGGACGTACATTTTTCACCCCATCCGGGTTACACTGCCGGCTCTGGACAAGGAGTGCAAAATGATCGGAACCTCTGCCAAAAGCGCCCTCCTGCTGGGCACCCTGATCCTGCTCAGCGGCTGCAAGACCCTGAACCTGATGCAGGACAAGAAGGAGGAGAGCCTGCAAGAGCAATTGAAGTCTTACCAGTCGGTGGTCCGCTGGGGCTACCCGGGCCAGGCCTATAACTTCCTGCGCAAGGACATCGCGGAGAAGACCCCGGTACCCGAGAACCTGGCCAACATCAGCGTCACCAACTACAAGGTGATCCGGCAGCCGGCACCGGCAGGCGAAAACAAGGCCACCCAGACCGCGATCATCGGCTACATCTTCGATGACCGGCAGGTGGAGAAGAGCCTCACCGACCAGCAGCTGTGGGAGTACGATCCGGAGACCCAGGGCTGGAGCCGCATCAACCCGATCCCCGAGTACCGCTAGTGGGCGGGCATGCCACGCAGAACAATGCCGGCCGGGCACTGCTGGTCAGTGCCGCCTTCGTCATCGTGGTAGCCGGCATGCGCGAGGCCCAGGGCATCCTGGTGCCGTTCCTCCTGTCCGGCTTCATCGCCATTATCGCCGCCCCGGCGCTCTTCTTTTTGCGCCGGCACAAGGTACCGTCGGCCATCGCCATCCTGCTGGTGATCCTGGTGATCGCCTCCATCGGTCTGCTGCTGGGCGCCCTGGTGGGCAACGCGGTGGACGACTTCTCGGCCCAGTTGCCCAACTACCAGGCCAAGCTGAAAACCCTGACCGGCGACTCCCTGAGCTGGCTGGAGCAGCTGGGAGTACCGGTGCCGGCGGAGATCTTCTCCAAGCTGCTGGACCCGGCCCGGGCCATGTCAATGGCTGCCCAGGGCCTGAGCAGCCTGGGCGGCCTGCTGACCAATACCTTCCTGATCCTGCTCACCGTGGTCTTCATTCTGCTCGAGGCGGCCGGCTTTCCCAACAAACTGAAGCATATTCTGAAGGATCCCGAAAAATCCCTCGGCCACTTCGACCAGTTTATCGACAACATCAAGCGCTACATGGCGATCAAGACCGCCACCAGCCTGCTGACCGGCGTCATCATCTACCTCTGGCTGCTGGTGGTGGGGGTGGACTACCCGGTGCTGTGGGGCGTAATCGCCTTTTTCCTCAACTACGTACCCAACATCGGCTCCATCATCGCCGCCATCCCGGCCCTGCTGCTGGCCCTGATCCAGCTGGGGCCGGCCGGCACTGCCTGGGCCGCGCTCGGCTACCTGCTGGCCAACAACCTGGTTGGCAACCTGATCGAACCCCGTTTCATGGGCCGCGGGCTGGGACTCTCCAGCCTGGTGGTGTTCCTCTCCCTGGTCTTCTGGGGCTGGGTATTGGGCACCGTCGGCATGTTCCTCTCGGTACCGCTGACCATGACCATCAAGATCGCCCTCGACAGCAGCGACGAGACCCGCTGGCTGGCGGTTCTGCTGGGCCCGGATATCGAAGACCGGCCGGCGCGACCCTTCGCTGGAGCACTGGCCGGCTGGCGCCTGCCGCATAAACAGGAGAAAAAAGAGTAGTGTCACTACGTTACAGCCAGATCCCGGGACAACACGAACGCCACCTGCGGAAAAAACAGGACAACCCCCTGTTCCCCGAGGCAGAGCGCCAGATCACGCCAGAGCAGCTGGAGGAGGCTCAGCGCCTGGATCACGAGGCGCTGACCGCCTTCATCACCGATTTCCGAACCCTGGTACACGAGGTGGCCGGCCTCTCGCCGAACGAGGGCAGCGAGGTGATCCTCGGCCTCAAGGAGCGCCTGGATCAGGCCTACGAACAGGCCGCGCGAATGGTGGACGATCAGCAGGAGACCCAGCAGGCGATCACCAGGCTGGTGGGAGTGATCATGCAGGCAGTACGCAGGGGTGCCGGCACCGATCCGGTGGCGCTGCAGGAGCTGGCCGACGAAGAGGCAGCCCGCCAGGCCCACTACGCCCTGCTGGAGTATCCCCTGGTGGCCGACCTGCTGGACCCGGAGTCGGTGATCGGCGAGCAGGAGCTGGTGCCGACCCTGCTCTCCGCCAGCGAGGAAGAGCTGCAGGCCGCCTGCAGCCTGTTCGACCCGCAACAGCTGAAGAGCCTGGTGCAACGTGCAGAGGCGCTTCTGGATACCACCCCGGACGCCCCGGAGACGGCAAAGGCCCGTTACCGGCAGCTGCTGCGGTACCTGTAACCGCGGCGCCCTAGCCGCGAAGACGGCGGTACTGGTTCACCATCGTGGATATTCCTTCGGCCCGAGGGCGGGCCTCCTACAGGCCGAATCGCCGGTGGGAGCGGCGCCCCACCGCGAATAAGCCTTTTTGTAGGATGGGTGAAGCGAAGCGTAACCCATCAACCGGTAGCGGAAATGACGGGTTACGCCTCTCCGGCTCCACCCATCCTGCGGGCAGGCTCAACAAGCGTGCGTTTTTTCTTCGGCCCGGGGGCGAGCCTCCTACAGGTTGAACGTAGCGTGGGCACGTCGTTTGTGCCCACGCGGATACCTACCAATCTACAATAGCACCCGCTCGATACCGCCTTTCAGCACCCGCTCGGCAAAGGTCTGCTGCCAGTTATCCCCCAGCCGGTCCCGGGCCAGTTCCTCGACGATGTAGGAGACCTCCAGCCCGGTCTCGTCCTTGTACCGATTCAGGCCCTGGGTGCAGGCCGGACAGGAGGTGAGCATTTTCACGTTTCCATCCACCGCCTTGGGTTGGCCACTCAGCTGCTCAATGCCCTGCTCCAGCTCCTCCACCTTGCGGTAGCGCAGCTGGGTGGCGATGTCCGGCCGTGCGGTACCCAGGGTCCCGGCCTCGCCGCAGCAGCGATCGGAGAGCAGCACCTTTTTGTCCATCAGGCGGGAGGCCACCTCGACCGGGTTGTGCTGCTTCATCGGGCTGTGGCACGGATCGTGAAACAGGTACTCGGTCCCGCTCTTCTCTCCCAGTACCACCCCCTTCTCCATCAGGTACTCGTGGATATCCAGCAGCCGGCAGCCGGGAAAGATCTGCTCGAACTCGTACTTCATCAGCTGGTCGATACAGGTGCCGCAGGAGACGATCACGGTCCGGATATCCATGTAGTTGAGGGTATTGGCGACCCGGTGGAACAGCACCCGGTTGCCGGTGGTGATCTCCTGCCCCTTGTCGTGCTGGCCGGCCGCGGTCTGGGGGTAGCCGCAGCAGAGATAGCCCGGCGGCAGCACCACTTCGTTGCCCAGCTCGTAGAGCATGGCGATGGTGGCCAGGCCGACGTCGCTGAACAGCCGCTCCGAGCCACAGCCCGGGAAGTAGAAGATCGCGTCCGAGTCATCCCCGACCTTCTCCGGATCGCGGAAGATCGGGATCATGTCGCTCTCCTCGATCCCCAGCAGGGCCCGGGTGGTCTTCTTCGGCAGCTCGACCCGGATCGGACGCCGCACCAGCTCCACGATCTGGGACTTGGGCTCGGGCCGGCCGGTGGTGGCGGCCGGGATCGGTCGTCCCTTGCCCAGCATCCCGGCCCGCTTGAACAGGGCATGACCCAGGGCCAGGCCCTTGAAGCCCCACTCCAGCATGCCCTTGCGCAGGCTGCGGATGGTGCGCGGGTCGGTGGTGTTGAGGAACGACATCGCCGCCCAGGTGCCGATGTTACGTCGCTTCTGGCCCTGCTCGGTAAGGATCTTGCGCATCCGCACCGTGACATCGCCGAAGTCGATATCCACCGGGCAGGGGTTGAGGCACTTGTGGCAGATGGTGCAGTGATCGGAGACGTCATTCATCTCGTCAAAGTGGCGCATCGAGATACCGCGCCGGGTCTGCTCCTCGTAGAGGAACGCCTCGATAATCAGGCCGGTGCCGAGGATCTTGTTGCGCGGCGAGTAGAGCAGGTTGGCCCGGGGCACGTGGGTCATGCAGACCGGCTTGCACTTGCCGCAGCGCAGGCAGTGCTTGATGTCGTCGTTGAGCTCGCCCAGCTCGCTCGCCTCCAGGATGATCGCCTCCTGCTGTACCAGGCGCAACGACGGGGTGTAGGCGCTCTCCAGGTTGGATCCCGGCATCAGCTTGCCGCGGTTGAAGTGGCGCTGCGGATCGACCTGCTGCTTGTAGGCCACGAAATCGCGCAGCTTCTCCTCCTCCAGGAACCGGATCTTGGTCAGGCCGATGCCGTGTTCGCCGGAGATCACCCCGTCCAGGGACTTGGCCAGGCGCATGATGCGCTCCACCATGCGCTCCGACTCGTGCAGCATCCCGTAGTTGTGGGAGTGCACCGGGATGTTGGTGTGCACGTTGCCGTCGCCGGCGTGCATGTGCAGCGCCACGAACAACCGCTCGTCCCGGATCTCCGCATGGATGGCATTGAGCCGGGCCTGCACCGCCCGCATGTCCTGCCCGTCGAACACCTCGTTGAGACGCGCCGCCACCTCCTTGCGATAGCTCTGCACCAGGTCCCGGCGCAGCATCATGTCCAGCAGGGTGTCGTCCGGACGGAGTTTCGCCTGCTCCTTCTCCCGCAGCAGGGCAGTATGCTCCCGGGCCGGCGACTCCAGTTCGTCCAGGATGTGCAGCCAGCGCTGCTCCGCCGTCTCCACCACCTCGATCGCCGCATCCCGCTTGGCCTGCAGGATGGCGCTACTCTCCTCCGACTCCTCGTACTCCTCCGGCAGGCGCAGCTCCGGCATCGGGCCCCGCAGATAGCCCTTCACCGCGCGCATGATCTTCAGCTTGTTGCCGATCGACTGCTCGATGTTGATCTGCTCGATACCGCGACTGTACTCGGCCAGCCGCTCCAGCGGGATCACCACGTCCTCGTTGATCTTGAACGCGTTGGTGTGGGCCGAGATGGCGGCGGTACGGCTGCGGTCCAGCCAGAAGCGACGCCGCGCCTCCGGACTCACCGCGATGAACCCTTCGCCTTCGCGCGCGTTGACCAGGCGCACCACCTCGGAGGCGGCGCGGGCCACCGCATCCTCGTCGTCCGATACCAGGTCGGTGATCAGGACCATCTTCGGCCGCTCCCGGCGCGGCGCCTTGGTGCTGTACTTGACCGCCTTGATGTAGCGCTCGTCCAGGTGCTCCAGGCCCACCATCTGTACCGATTCCATGCCGGCGATGGTGTCGCGGATCTCGATGATCGCCGGCACCGCCTGGGACAGGTCGGTACCAAAGAACTCCATGCAGACGGTGCGCACATGGTCCGGCATCCGGTGCAGAATGAATCGGGCCGAGGTGATCAGGCCATCGCACCCCTCCTTCTGCACCCCGGGCAGGCCGGAGAGGAACTTGTCGGTCACGTCCTTGCCGAGGCCGGCCTTGCGGAAGCTGGCCCCCGGCATCTCCAGGGTCTCCGGCTCACCTACCGGGGTATCGCCATCGGGCCGGTAGCGGGTGATGCGGAAGCGCACCGTCTCCTGTTCGTGGATCTTGCCCAGGTTGTGCTCCAGGCGTTCCACCTCCAGCCAGTTGCCGTCAGGCATCACCATGCGCCAGGAGGCCAGGTTGTCCAGGGTGGTACCCCACAGCACCGCCTTCTTGCCGCCGGCGTTCATGGCGATATTGCCGCCGATGGTGGAGGCGTTCTGGGAGGTGGGATCCACCGCGAAGGCAAGCCCATGGGACGACGCCAGGTCGGAGACCCGCTTGGTCACCACCCCCGCCCCGGTGCGCACCGTGGGTACCGGTCGATCCAGCCCCGGCAGACGGACCTCCTCCACCTCACCCAGCTGCTCCAGCTTCTCGGTGTTGATCACCGCGCAGTAGGGATCCAGGGGCACTGCGGAACCGGTGTAGCCGGTACCGCCACCGCGGGGAATGATGGTCAGGCCGCACTCGATACAGGCGGCGACGATCGGCGCCACCTCCTCTTCCCGGTCCGGACAGATCACCACGAAGGGGACCTCGACACGCCAGTCGGTGGCGTCGGTGGCATGGGAGACCCGGGCCAGGCCACCAAAGTCGATATTGTCACGGCGCGTGATCCGCCCCAGAACACGGCTCACCTGACGCCGCAGGTCGTGGTTGCGCTGGAAACAGGCGGAGAAGCGCTCCACCGCGCTGCGCGCCGCCGCCAGCAGGCGGATCGCGTCCTGGTTGCCGTTGGTGCGCGCCTCGAACTGGTCCAGGCGGTGCTTCAGGGCGTCGATCAGGGCGCCGCGCCGGCCCACGTCCATCAGCAGG
>JAPHTA010000212.1 GCA_026196475.1 Sedimenticola sp. | reverse complement strand
TTAGAATAGTTAACTATATAGCAGTAAATGATTTTTTTGTGAAGTGTTTTTTATCCGAGACTGTCACAACCGCACATATTTGATAGTATAACGGCATATTTGCCCGATCCCTTGAACATTCTGGATCCCCATCAATACTCAATCCGTGAACTGGCTCATGAAGTGGTTAAAGAACCTGACAAAGCTCCTCCTCTGGCTGACCCTGCTGGGCGGTCTTGCGGGCGCAGCCGGCACCGCTGCTCTGTACTACTATCTCGAGCCCGATCTGCCTTCGATTGAAAACCTCAAAAGCACCAAGTTCCAGGTACCGCTTCGTGTCTACACCAAGGATAACAAGCTTATGGCGGAATTTGGAGAGATGCGGCGTATTCCGCTGGACTACCAGGACATTCCGGAACCCATGATTCAGGCCTTCCTGGCCGCCGAGGACGACCGCTTTTTCGAGCATCCGGGGGTCGACTACAAGGGGCTGCTCAGGGCCGCCTACCAGCTGCTTCTGACCGGCGAAAGAAGGCAGGGCGGAAGCACCATCACGATGCAGGTTGCACGCAACTTCTATCTCTCCAGGGAGAAGACCTTTACCCGGAAATTCAGCGAAATCTTCCTCTCCCTGAAGATAGAGCAGGAGCTCACCAAGCAGGAGATCCTGGAACTCTACCTGAACAAGATCTACATGGGGAACCGCGCCTACGGCGTGGGCGCAGCCGCGATGGTCTACTACGGAAAGACTCCCGATCAGCTGACCCTGCCGCAAACCGCCATGATTGCGGGCCTGCCCAAGGCACCATCCCGCTTCAATCCTCTGGCCGACGCAGAACGCTCAATCCAGCGCCGCAACTACGTACTGGGACGCATGGCCAAGCTGGGCTTCATCACCGACCAGGAGGAGGCCGAGGCCCGCGACGCACCGGTAACTGCCGTACTGCATACCGCCCAGACAGAGGTTGATGCACCCTATGTGGCGGAAATGGTTCGCGCCGTCATGTTCGAACGCCACGGAAGTGAAGCCTACACCACCGGATACCATGTCTACACCACCATAGACAGCAGACTGCAGTCGGTGGCAAACCAGGCCGTCAGGGAAAACCTTCAGGCCTACGACATGCGCCATGGTTACCGCGGTCCGGAACAGCAGTTGCAGCTTACCGGCGAGGAGGACCCTTCCACGCTCGACAGCCTGCTTCGGGACCACCCGGCGGTTGCAGACCTGGCGCCGGCCATTGTCACTGCAGTGGAGGAGCAGCAGGCTACGCTCTACCTGGGTAACGGGCGGAGCGAAATTCTGACCTGGGACGCGATGAAATGGGCCCGCCCCTATCGTAGCGAGAACAGCGTCGGGCCGGAACCCAAGCAGGCAGGCGACATTCTCGCCCCGGGAGACCTGGTACGGATCCTTATGGAGAAGGGCGAATCAGGCCAGCAACCACGACTCGCCCAGATACCGGCCGTGGAGAGTGCACTTGTGGCACTTGAACCGGACAACGGGGCGATCAAGGCACTTACCGGCGGCTACGACTTTTACCACAGCAAGTTCAACCGGGTCACCCAGGCGATGCGCCAGCCCGGCTCGGGTTTCAAGGCATTCATCTATTCGGCAGCGCTGGAGGCGGGCTACACGCCGGCCAGCCTGATAAACGACGCACCGGTGGTTTTTGACGATCCAAGCCTGGAGGGCGCCTGGCGCCCGGAAAACTACAGTGGCAAGTTTTTTGGTCCGACCCGACTGCGATACGCACTGACCAAATCGCGCAACCTGGTCTCGATCCGCCTTCTGCGCTCCATGGGCATAGAGCACGCCCTGACACACGCCGCCCGCTTCGGCTTCAATCCCGACGACCTGCCGCATAACCTGTCCCTGGCGCTCGGGAGCGGCGCCGTCACCCCATTGCAGATGGCGTCAGCCTACGCCATCCTGGCCAACGGCGGTTTCCGGGTCGAACCTTATTTTATAGAACGGATTGATGACGACAGTGGCGAAACCCTGTTCCAGGCGGAACCCGGAACGGTATGCCACGAGGAGCCCTGCGACAGGCAGGATGACATGAGACCTGCTGCCGAGCGAGTAATCACTCCCCAGAACCACTACCTGATGAATTCCATGATGCGCGATGTCATCACCCATGGAACCGCCCGCAAGGCAAGGGTTCTCGGCAGGCATGACCTGGCCGGAAAGACCGGCACCACCAATGACCAGCGGGATGCCTGGTTCAACGGATTCCACCCCTCGCTGGTGGCCATAACCTGGGTTGGCTTCGACTCCTCCCAGCCGCTTGGCCGCGGCGAGGTGGGAGGACGTGCCGCCCTGCCCGCCTGGATCACGTTCATGCGGGAAGCGCTGAAAGATGCCCCGGAAAGCCCGCTCAAGTTGCCGCCCGGCATGGTAACCGTACGCATTGACCCCAAAACCGGTAAACGGGCCAGCGTTGACCAGTCGGACGCGATATTCGAGGTATTCCGAACCGAGAACGCACCGCAAGCGGTCGACAGCAGCTCCACTGAGAACACCACCGCAGGCCGGCGCACCCCCAAGGGGACGACCAGCGAAGAGCAGATCTTCTAGCGCGAGGCGGTCCATGGCAACACGATCGAGCAATCGCTCGCTTAAAGCACGAATTGCCGTCGAGGCGGCCAGACTGATCGCTGAACAGGGTGATCTGCCGTTTGAACAGGCGCGCAGAAAAGCGGCGAAAAGGCTCAACTGTCGTGACCAGCGCCAACTGCCCGAGAACCACGAGATCGAGCAGGCACTTCGCGAGCACCGGATGATTTTCCAGGGAGGTGAAGATCAGGCGCATCTCGGACGACTGCGCAGGAACGCCGTCAGCGCCATGCGCATGTTCGACGCCTTCCATCCACTCCTGGTGGGTCCCATACTGGTCGGCACCGCAGGCAGGCATACACCAATAACCCTGATACTCTTTTCCGACACGGTTGAAGCGGTCGCCATGGACCTGCTGGAAAGAAAGATCCCATGGCAACAGCAGGATGTGCTACTCGACTACACAGACAGGGGATCCGTCAGGAGACCGCTGTTTCTGTTCCAGGCCGGCGAAGATCCGGTTGAGCTGCTGGTTCTGCCCCCTTCCGACAGGCATAACCTGCCGCTGGACCCCATAGAAAAACGCCCCCGAAAGGGGGCGTCTCTTGACAAGGTTACGGCGCTTTTTGAAGCGGGTCAGCGCTTGTCCAGCGACACGTAATCCCGCTTTGGCGCACCAGTGTAGAGCTGGCGTGGTCGCCCGATACGGAACTCGGGATCGTCCATCATCTCCATCCAGTGGGCAACCCAGCCCACCGTCCGGGCCACTGCGAACATCACCGTGAACATGCTGGTGGGAATACCCAGGGCCTGGTAGATGATACCGGAGTAGAAGTCGACATTGGGATACAGCTTGCGCTCGACAAAGTACTCGTCTTCCAGGGCCACCTGCTCCAGACGCAGGGCCAGCTCGAACAGCGGGTTGTCGTTGTCTGTCAGATTTTCCAGAACCTCGTGACAGACCTCGCGGATCAGGGTGGCCCGGGGATCAAAGTTCTTGTAGACACGGTGACCGAAGCCCATCAGGCGGAACGGGTCATCCTTGTCCTTGGCCTTGGCGATGTACTTGTCGATCTGGGAGACATCGCCGATTTCGTTCAGCATGTCCAGTACCGCTTCGTTTGCGCCACCGTGGGACGGACCCCAGAGAGAGGCGATACCGGCGGCTATACAGGCGAACGGGTTGGCCTGGGAACTGCCGGAGAGGCGGACGGTAGAGGTACTTGCGTTCTGCTCGTGATCAGCGTGCAGGATAAACAGTGTATTGATCGCCTTTACGGCAACCGGATCCAGCTGGTACTCCTCGCACGGGTTACCGAACATCATGTTGAGGAAGTTTTCGCAGTAATCCAGGTCGTTACGCGGGTAGATGAACGGCTCGCCGATATTGTGCTTGTAACTGGCAGCGGCGATAGTCGGCATCTTGGCGATCAACCGATGCGCAGAGATCTCCCGATGGCGGGGATTGTTGACATCAAGAGAGTCGTGGTAAAAGGCGGAGAGTGAGCCGACAACACCGACCATGATACCCATCGGATGCGCATCGTACTGGAAACCGTCGAAGAAGTTCTTCAGAGTCTCCTTGAGCATGGTGTGACGTCGGATGGTGTTGTCAAACTTGGCCAGCTCCTCGGCGCTTGGCAGGTCACCATACATCAGCAGGTACGCGACTTCGGTAAAACTCGACTCCTTGGCCAGCTGTTCGATCGGGTATCCGCGATAACGCAGGATCCCCTTGTCACCATCGATATAGGTGATGGCGCTACGGCAGCTCGCGGTGGAGACAAAACCGGGATCGTAGGTAAACATCCCGGTGTTCTTGTAGAGGGCGGCAATATCCGCAACATCCGGCCCTTCGGTGCCCTGATACACGGGCAGTTCTACAGAG
>JAPHTA010000116.1 GCA_026196475.1 Sedimenticola sp. | reverse complement strand
CCTGCCGATCATCTTTCTCACCGCCCGCGACAGTGAACTGGACACGGTATCCGGTCTGCGCCTGGGTGCGGATGACTACCTGACCAAGGATATCAGCCTGAACCACCTGGCGGCGCGTATCGCCGCCCTGTTTCGCCGCGTACAGGCCCTGCAACGCCCGGCGGAACCGGACCGGGTGCTGGCGCGGGGGCAGCTGCTGCTGGATCTCGACCGCTTGCAGGCGAGCTGGGACGCTACCCCGGTGGAGCTGACCCTGACTGAGTTCTGGTTCGTGCATGCCCTCTGCCACCGGCCGGGACATGTGCGCAGCCGGGACCAGCTGATGGAGGCGGCCAGCATCCTGGTGGATGCCACCAGTATCAGCACCCATATCAAGCGGATCCGTCGCAAATTCGCCCGGGTCGACAGTGACTTCGACGCCATAGAGACCGTCTACGGCATGGGCTACCGCTGGAACAGCGGAACCGACAGCAGCAGCGGATGAGTCGGCAACGGCGCTTTACCCGGAGTATTCGATTCAAGCTGCTGCTGGTCTCGCTCAGCCTGCTGGCGATCCCCTGGGCCGGTTACCGCTATATCCAGGAGACCGAACGCTTCCTGCGCCAGACCCAGGAAACCCTGTTAATGGGAATTGCCCAGGCGGTGGCCGCAATCCTCCACGAGCACCCGGCGATTGCCCATGCCGGGCCCCCTGGCGGTGAACAGGGCAGCGAGCCCCTGATCTACATCAACCCCCTGGCCCACCCCATCCAGGTTGACGGATACAGCGAGGACTGGCGTCCCTACCTGGGCAACCTGCAGCGCTACCCGGAGCAGGGTGAAGCGCTGTTCGAGGGCATCCTGGGCGAGTACGGGGACCATCTCTACCTGCTGCTGCGGGTCAGCGACAGCCGGGTGATCTACCAGCCCCCGGGAAGCCGTCGCCTGGACCTCTCCGACTACGTGGAGTTGGTCACCGGCAACGGCAGCGGTCCGCTGCGCCGCTACCGCATCACCACCAGCTCACCGGGCTGGGTGCCGGCCTACCTGATGCCGGAGGGTAACGGACAGTCGCTTCCTGTCAGGCGCGAGGAGCGGATTCGGGGCGAGTGGCAGACCCAGGAGGGCGGATACACCCTGGAGTTGCGCATACCGCGCTATCTGCTGGGTGACCACTTTGCGGTGAGTGTCTCCGATCTGGATGACCCGGAGAGGCCTGCCAGCCGGCGCCAAGTCAGCAGCGCCAGCCCGGGGCCGGCCAGGATGGTCCGCCCCGATCCGGCAATCGAGCGTCTGATCGGTGGACTGGAGCACGAGAACGCCCGCATCTGGGTGCTGAATGAACAGAGGCAGGTACTGGCCATGCGTGGACGGCTGCAGGAACCGGAGGCGGTGGCGGATGAGCTGCCGGCCCCGCCAGGCTCGCCACTAAGACCGCTGCTACGACTGGTTCTGGATCAGCCCAGCGCCCACTTCGAGGATGAGTTCAGCCGCCGGGGTCGACTCAAGGGGCCGGAGATCGACAGTGCCCTGGCGGGACAGGCGGACCAGCGGCGCCGGGGCACGCCGGACGGCAGGGCGGTAATCCTCTCGGTAGCCTCGCCGGTCCGGGCCGGCGACCGGGTGGTGGGCGCGATACTGGTAGAGCAGAGTACCAACCGGATTCTGAGCCTGCAGAACCAGGCCATGGAACAGATCACCGGCACCACCCTGGCCCTGTTTCTGGTCGTCGGACTGGCGATCCTGGGTTTCGCCACCCGGCTGACAGGGCGCATTCGCCGGCTGCGCAACCGGGTCGAGTCGGCGGTCAGCGACGACGGGCGGATACGCGCCCCCCTTGGAGCGGAATCTGCCGCAGATGAGATCGGTGACCTGGGCCGAAGCTTCTCCAGCGTGCTCGACCGGCTGGCGGAGTACAACCGCTACCTGGAGGAGATGGCCTCGCGCCTGGCCCACGAGTTCCGCACCCCCCTGACCATCGTCCGCACCTCGCTGGAAAACCTGCAGGGAAATCCGCTCGGCGACGACCACCCGGACTACATCAGGCGGGCGCAGGAGGGTATCCAGCGGCTCGATGCCCTGCTCAACCGGATGCGCGAGGCGACCCGGCTGGAGCAGCAGCTGCAGCACACGGAGATGGAGCTGTTCCGGCCCGACAGCCTGCTGCAATCGATCCTGGAGGGTTACCGGCAGGCCTTTCCCGGGGTCGTCTTCGAGCTGCAGTTGCCGGCCGAAACGGTCACCCGGCGCGGCGCCCCGGAGCTGGTGGTCCAGGCACTGGACAAGCTGGTAAGCAACGCCGTTGATTTCCAGCAAGCCGGAACCCCGATTCGCCTGATCCTGTCACACGAGAGTCACCGCCAGTACCGGATCAGCATCAGCAACCAGGGGCCGACACTGCCGGAGGGGATGCAGCGGGAGCTGTTCGCATCGATGGTCTCGGTTCGCCGGCAGAAGAGCGACCAGCCACATCTGGGCCTGGGCCTCTACCTGGTGCGCCTGATCTGCGAGTTCCACGGCGGCCACGCCGAGGCCTGCAACCTGCCTGACGGAACCGGGGTGGTGTTCAGCCTGGTACTGCCAAATGCGGGTAAATAGCCCGTCACGTGCCACCGCGTATCAGGACTTTATACCGATCCCCCGGTTGAGCAGGTAGAGACTGAACGCGGTAAGCGCAGCAATGAATGCCAGCACGATCCCCAGCGCCACCCCCATGGAGATGTCCGACACACCCAGCAGGCCGTAGCGGAAGGCGTTGACCATGTACAGGATCGGGTTGGCCAGGGAGACCTTCTGCCAGAACTCCGGCAGCATGCTGATGGAGTAGAAGACCCCGCCCAGGTAGGTGAGCGGAGTGAGAATGAAGGTGGGAATGATCGAGATATCGTCGAAACTGTTGGCATAGACCGCGTTGATAAAGCCGGCCAGGGAAAACAGGATCGAGGTCAGGATGAATACCGCCAGGGTCCAGCCGTAGCTCAGCACCTGGATATCGGTGAAGAACAGGGATACCGCGGTCACCGTGATGCCCACCAGCACGCCCCGGGAGACACCACCGGCCACGTAACCGGCCAGGATCACCCAGTTCGGCACCGGAGAGATGATCAGCTCCTCCACGTGGTGCTGGTACTTGCTGCTGAAGAAAGAGGAGACCACGTTGGAGTAGGAGTTGGTGATCACCGCCATCAGGATCAGTCCCGGTACGATGAAGTCGATGTAGCTGAAGCCGTCCATCTCGCCAATGCGGGCGCCGATCAGGTTGCCAAATATGATGTAGTAGAGAGTGGTGGTAATTGCCGGTGGCAGAATGGTCTGCAACCAGATCCGGGTAAAGCGCAGCAGCTCCTTGGTGAAGATGGTGAGGAACGCGGTCCAGTAACGCCGGAAACGGTTCATCGGTCACCTCCGTTGCGCGAGTTCTCCAGCATGTTCATGAACAGCTGTTCCAGTCGGTTCTGCTTGTTGCGCAACGAGGTGACACCCACCCCCTGGCGCGAAAGCTGCTCGAACAGCTGGTT
>JAPHTA010000287.1 GCA_026196475.1 Sedimenticola sp. | reverse complement strand
CCTTCAATGGCAGTATCGCCTGGGGTTTTCGCTCCCTGCCCTGTTTTGCCGAACCACCGGCCGAGTCGCCCTCCACCAGGTAGATTTCGCACAGAGAGGGATCCTTCTCCTGGCAGTCAGCCAGTTTGCCAGGCAGACCCGCGATGTCCAGAACGCCCTTGCGACGGGTCATCTCCCTGGCCTTGCGTGCCGCCTCTCGGGCACGAGCCGCCTCGATCATCTTTCCGGCTATGGTCTTTGCCTCAGTCGGATTTTCCAGAAGAAAATCGTTGAGCCTTTCTGCCAGTATTGATTCAACAATTCCTTTCACCTCGGATGAAACCAGCTTGTCCTTGGTCTGGGAGGAAAATTTCGGATCCGGAACCTTCACGGAAAGTACTGCCGTTAAACCTTCCCGGGCGTCATCACCCGAAGTACTGACCTTCTGTTTTCGATCAAGCCCTGACTGGTCAATATACTGATTAAGGGTCCGGGTAAGTCCAGCACGAAATCCCGCCAGATGGGTACCTCCATCCCGCTGAGGGATGTTGTTGGTAAAACAGAAGATATTCTCCTGGTACGATTCATTCCACTGCATAGCCAGTTCTACCGTGACATCATCACGGGTCACTGAAAAATGGAAAACCGTTTCGTGTAACGGGGTCTTCTTGCGATTGAGGTGTTGCACAAAGGCCCTGATACCGCCTTCGTATTCAAAGATATCCTGTCGATCACTCCTTTCATCACGCAGTTTGATGCGCACACCGGAATTGAGAAAGGAGAGTTCGCGCAGTCTTTTGGCCAGGATATCGTAGTGATATTCAATATTGGTAAAGGTCTCGCTACTTGCCTTGAATGTGATTTCGGTGCCTGATTGATCGGTGTCGCCAACAACACATAAAGGTTTTACCGGTTCCCCGTGTATATACTCCTGCAGGTGAGTTTTCCCGTTTCGATGAATGACCAACTTAAGATATTCAGAGAGCGCATTGACCACGGATACACCCACCCCGTGCAATCCGCCCGAAACCTTGTAGGAGTTGTCATCAAATTTCCCTCCCGCATGGAGGACCGTCAGAATCACCTCCGCGGCAGACTTCCCCTCTTCCGAGTGAATATCAACCGGTATACCACGACCATTGTCGGTTACACGAACCGTCACGTCATCAAGAATGGAGACCGTGATCTCGCTGCAGTAGCCAGCCAACGCCTCGTCAATTGAATTATCGACCACCTCGAAAACCATGTGGTGCAGGCCGGTACCATCATCAGTATCGCCGATATACATGCCGGGACGCTTCCGAACTGCGTCCAATCCTTTTAAAACCTTGATATTTGACGAGTCGTAACTCATAAAGCACTCCTGATTGGGAACAGCCTATTATACACCCTGGGCTGCGGTAGGATGAAATTAATACGGCGTGTGTTCCACGTGGAACATCTGTACCGGTGGTCACTCCAGCCTCTTCGGTATCCCTGCTTCAATCGAGTACTCTGCAGCAGTTGGAAATCTCTGCTTATTAATTCTATCTGTCGACGTGATGAATACCTGAAACTGGAGTTCACCCAAGTACTCAGCCAACCGCATCCTGTTTGTCAGATCCAACTCGGATACCAGGTCATCGATCAGTATGATGGGGGCGGCATCCAATCGGTTCACCATTACACTCGCTTGTGCCAGGTGCAGGGCGACAATGATCATTTTCTGCTGTCCACGGGACGCGGTATTGAATGCCGAACGGCCCTGTATGGACACCTTGAAATCGGCACGATGTGGGCCGGCGCTTGTATAACCTTTTTGTAAATCTCCCTCACGGTTCTTACGAAGAACCTCTGCCAGTGGAGATTCGTCGCTCCATCCCCGCTTCCAGTCGAACCTCAGCTTGAGATCAAGACCCAGGTTTTTGGCATGGGTTTCAAACTCTCCAGTCAACTGCTTAAAGTAGGAAAGACGTAATTCGTTCAGCGCTTCTCCCAGCCTGGCCAGCGAGTGATCCCAGGCTTCCAGTGACCGCTCCCGGTTTCGAAGTGCCATATTTCTTTGACGAAGGTTTTTTAAAAACTTCCGATACAGGGGGAAATGGTTATGTTCCACGTGGAACACTCCCCACTCCAGGAATCGCCTCCTGTATTCCGGACCTCTCTCGAGGATTTCGTGGCTCATCGGGGTGATGATCTGCAGGGGCGTAATTTTGGCGATATCTGAAAGCTTCTCTACCTCTTTGCCATCCACCTTCACCTTGGTGCTACTGGTTGTTTTCTGAATTCCTATTCGGTGCTTTCGCTCGGTTGTGGTCTCTGCAAACAGTGTGGTGCTGGCTTCGCCATGCCGGATTACGGACCCGAATCTTGATGTTCTGTACGAACGCCCACGCGCGATGAGATAGATTGCTTCAAGCAGTGTGCTCTTGCCGGAGCCATTGTCGCCATGAATGAGATTTAATCCGGAACAGAAATTCAGCGTAGCCTTTTGAATATTTCTGAGGTTGAGAATCTGGAGGGTGTTTATGGACACGGATGGTCCTGAAACCTGTTGCTTAGTATGCCCTGGTAGCTGCCAGGGGCCCGGTTTTCTGGCCGGGCCCCTGTCTCTGTCTACAGACGCATGGGCATGATGACATAGCGGCTTTCGTCACTATTGTAGTTTTGTATCAGGCAGCTGCTGTTTGAGTCACTCAGGGAGATATGTACGGTATCGGTATCAATGACATTGAGGACTTCAATCAGGTAGCCGACGTTGAATCCGATAATCAACTCTTCACCCTGGTAGTCGATCTCCATCTCGTCTTCCGCTTCTTCCTGTTCCGGATTGTGCGCGAGCAACTGTAACAGGCCGCTTGAGAACTGGAAACGGATCCCTCTATACTTTTCGTTTGAGAGTATCGAGGTCCTCATGAGCGCCTGCTTCAGGAGCTCCCTGTCCGCGGTTATCTCTTTATCCGTGTTGCTTGGGATGACCCTTTGGTAGTCAGGGAATTTTCCATCGATGAGTTTGGATGTAAAACTGGTCTCTCCCATGACGAAGCGTATGTGATTGCTGCTGACATCGATCGTTATCGGATCTTCACTGTCACTCAGCAACCTGGCCAGTTCAAGTACCGCCTTTCTGGGCAGTATCACCTGGATTCCGCTGGTGTCTTCGATCTTGCATTCTGATTCGCTTAACGCCAGTCTGTGACCGTCAGTGGCCACAGTGCGTATCTTTCCGTCGCTGATCTCCAGCAACAGGCCGTTGAGGTAGTAGCGCACGTCCTGTATCGCCATCGCGAACTGCGTCTTCTCTATCAATCGCTTCAACAGGCTCTGAGAGATAGTGAAATGGTGGCTGCTGGCCGAAGGTTCGATGGTGGGATAATCGTTCGCCGGTAGTAAACCCAGTGTGAATCGGCTTCTGCCCGACTTTATCACTGCTCTTTCACTCTCCACGGTCATCTCGATTGTTGCCTCGTCGGGAAGCGCCTTGCAGATGTCCAGAAGTTTTCTTGCCGGAAGCGTGAAATCCATTTCACCGTCACATTCAACATTCGCCGTCGTTCTCATTTCCACTTCAAGGTCGGTGGCGGTGATGTTAATCCTGCCATTTCCGGCGTTAATCAGAACATTAGCCAGTATGGGGAGGGTCTGTCTTCTTTCAACGACACCACCCACCTGCTGAAGGGGTTTTAACAGGTTGTCCCTAGTTGTCACGATCTTCATGCTGAAGCACTCTTCTTTAATAGATATAAAGTATTTATATTATTTACTGTTATTATTAGGCATCGGCCAAACTGTTGGTATATTTTATTTCTTTTTATTTTTCAACTAGTTAGGTAGCTTTAGTCCTGTGTATAACCGGCGTATTGCCTCGATAATAAATGTTAATCGCCTGTGGATAAACAGAGCATGCTTTTTTAGCCTGAAAACATCAACAGTTTATCCACATCAACTGGTCAGGGTTCTTAACAGGTTTCCATAATCCTCTTCCACCCGGGTATCGCTCTCTTTCAGTTCCGCTATCTTTCGAGTCGCATAGAGGACCGTGGTATGGTCCCTGCCGCCGAATGCCTCACCGATCTCCGGCAGGCTGTGGTTGGTCAGCTCTTTGGCCAGGGTCATGGCTATCTGTCGTGGGCGGGCGATCATGCGACTTCGTTTGGCCGAAAGCAGCTCGGAGGTGCGAATCTTGAAGTACTCCGCTACGGTCTTCTGGATGTTTTCGATGGTTACCAGTTTGTCCTGGGCGGCCAGCATGTCTCGCAGCGCATCCTTTGCAAACTCCTGGGTTATCGGGCGCCCGGTAAATTCGGCATTGGCGATGATGCGCCGCAGTGCACCCTCCAGTTCCCGGATATTGGAGCGAACCCGCTTACCGATGAAAAAAGCCACCTCGTTCGGGAGGTCGACACCGAAAAGCTGGTCCGCCTTGCTTTTCAGGATCGCCACCCGGGTTTCCAGGTCCGGGGGTTCGATGGCAACGGTTAGCCCCCAGCCAAAGCGTGACCTGAGGCGTTCCTCAAGGCCGGAGACCTCCTTTGGAAAGCGGTCACTGGAGAGAATGATCTGCTGCTGGGATTCGAACAGTGCATTGAAGGTGTGGAAAAACTCCTCCTGGGAGCGCTCCTTACCGGCAAAAAATTGCACATCATCGATCAGCAGAGCATTGACGCTTCGAAAGCGGCGTTTGAACTCGTCAATGGTATTGTGCTGTAGCGCCTTGACCATCTGCGCAACGAAACCCTCGGAGTGTACGTAGACGACCCTGGCCTGTGGATTGGTCTTCAGAATCATGTTACCCACCGCATGCATCAGGTGGGTCTTGCCGAGACCGACACCACCGTAGATGAATAGCGGGTTGTAAGCTGTTCCGGGATTCTCCCCGATCTGGATCGAGGCCGCACGCGCCAGCTGGTTCGACTTGCCCTCAACGAAGGTATCGAAAACAAAGTTGGGATTGAGATTGCTCGGCATTGAGCCCGTCTCCTGAACCTCGACAGGCCGGTTTGTACCTACCGGGTTTCTCCCCCCCTGGTGTATCGCAGATGCCTGGGGCTTCTCCCGGCTCTTGCTGCCGATCTCGAGCGAAACCACTGGCGCCTCGGGTCCCGCGATTCCTTCCAGGTAACGGTTGATATCGTTCAGGTAGTTGTTTTGAACCCAGTTGAGCACGAACTGGTTGGGTGCCATGAGACGAATCGAGCGCGCGTCCTCGATGGATTGCAGAGGCCTGATCCAGGTATTGAACTGCTGCTGGGAGAGCTCACTTTCGAGTCGGTCTGCGCACTTGTTCCAGTAATTCACGCGGTTATGGTTCTCTTTTTTCTGACAACGGTAAATGGGTTCGTCGCTCAACAGGGGGTGCGGCTGTCACCTGGTGATACCGAGGGTGGAATCAGCATTCTGGATACCCCGGACTGCCTGGCTGCAGGGAGATCTCTCCGGTAGAGGATTCCGGATACCGCCAGCATGCGAAGGCAGAGTTTACTCCGCTTTTTTTGACTTATCCACAGCTATCCGAATCCGGTTGTCGCTGCTCCGGAACCCGAAGAAAAAGCTCCCTGAACTGAATAAGATTTACCTATATTGCTGTTTTAATTCGGGTTTCGTCGGTCCCCGCCGCGGTCTTGCTGTGGAGACCGACCCGCTCCGGTGTCTGCTGTATTGTTGCCCTTAAATCAGCAGGTTAGAGTAGAGGAAGGCGCTGGAAACTATTGACAGGCAGCTGAACGCCGTCGTACTATACGCGCCCTTTTTTAGGGGCTTTTTGCGCCTGTGCGCGGCACAGCCGTTAATATTTATCTACCACCGGTGTCTAGTCATGAAGAGAACCTTTCAGCCCAGTAACCTGAAGCGTGTCCGTAACCACGGTTTCCGTGCGCGTATGGCGACCCGCAACGGCCGCAAGATCATCAATGCGCGTCGCGCAAAGGGTCGTGTTCGCCTGGCAGGCTGATTACCCGCAGTTTGGCTTTGCAGACCGGCAGAGCAAAATTCGGACGCGATCTACGGCTGCTCAAGCCGGCCCAGTTCCGACGGGTGTTTCAGAACGCCTGTCGATCATCGGACCGACATTTCACGGTCCTTTTTCTGGGCAACGACCAATCCCGTGCCCGCCTGGGCACGGCGATAGCGAAAAAAGTCCTGAAACGTGCCGTTGACAGAAACCGGGTAAAACGGGTGGTCAGAGAGAGCTTCCGAATCAGGCAGAGGGAACTGGCCGGGCTGGATCTGGTGGTGATGTGTGGGCGGGGCATCGGCCTGTCCGATACGCGGCAGCTTCGTGACTCCCTCGAACGGCATTGGTCACGGGCGATTGAGGCCGGGACTTCGCAGAAAACCGGGATCGAAAAATAATCCTCCGCCGGTCTATCTATTCAGTCCATAATAGCGCTTTTGCCCAAACGGCCAACGCAATTTCCGATTTCGATTTTGAGAGAGTCCATGGATAATCTTCGCCTGATACTGTTTTTCTCACTCGCCTTCATACTGATGTTGCTGTGGCAGGCGTGGGAAGAGGACTACGGACCCAAGCCGGAAACCACGGTCAGTACCCAGTCCGGGAACGGCTCAACCGCAGAGCCCCAGGTTAACAGCGCAATTCCCGCGGCGCCCCAGGTGGCGGCCCCCTCCACTGCCCCCTCTATTGCGAATTCCACGGCACCAGCCGCGGCTATCTCCACTGCTGTCGGTGACTCGATAACGGTGAAAACCGATCTCTATACCATGGAGATCAGTACCATGGGTGGCAGCATACTGAAGGCGTTTCTCAACGACTACCCGGCATCACTGGGTGACAAGGAGAACAGCTTTCAGCTTATGAAAGCGCAACCACCGGGGCTCTTTATCGCCCAGTCGGGACTGGTGGCGGCGGAAGGGAGTACCGCACCGACTCACGAGGCGCGTTACCAGGCTGCCGACAGCAGCTTTCAGATGGCCGATGATGCCGATCAGTTGATGGTGGACCTGTTGTGGACCGGTGAGGACGGGGTCAAGGTGACCAAGCGGTTCATCTATAACCGCGGCAGCTACCTGGTGACGGTCCAGCACATCGTGGACAACGGTACCGGCAAGCCGTGGATGGGCAGCGAGTACCGACAGCTGATGCGTACCCCGCCGGACGAGTCGACGGCATCCAAATTCATTTATACCTACACCGGTGGCGCGATCTACAGCGAGGAGAACAAATACGAGAAGATCGACTTCGACGATATGGAGGAGTCGAATCTCAACCGCCAGGTGAAGGGCGGCTGGATAGCCATGCTGCAGCACTACTTTCTGGGTGCCTGGGTGCCGCCACAGGATCAGACCGGCACCTTCTACACCAATGTCTATCCGGGCAACCGCTACGTACTCGGCGCCTACACACCCACGGTCAGGGTTGCCGACGGTGCCAATCATACCTTCAGCTCCGGATTTCTCGCCGGCCCCAAACTGCAGGAAGAGCTGGCGGAGATCGCCAAGGGCCTGGACCTGAGCGTGGATTACGGTTTCTTGACGGTTATCGCGCAGCCTATCTTCTGGCTGCTGAAGATGATCCAGTCGGTGGTCGGCAACTGGGGCTGGTCCATCATCCTGCTCACCCTGCTGATTAAGCTGGTGTTCTACAAACTGTCGGAAGCCAGTTACAAATCGATGGCCAACATGCGGCGCATGACGCCGCGCATCCAGGCCCTGAAGGAGCGCTTTGGCGAGGACAAGACGCGCCTCAATGCAGCCATGATGGAGCTGTACAAGAAGGAGAAGATCAACCCCCTGGGTGGCTGCCTGCCGATCCTGGTCCAGATCCCGGTGTTCATCTCTCTCTACTGGGTGCTGCTGGAGAGCGTGGAGATGCGCCAGGCCCCCTTCATCTTCTGGATCGAGGATCTCTCGACCAAGGATCCCTTCTTCGTGCTGCCCCTGATCATGGGTGTCTCCATGTACATCCAGCAGAAGCTGAACCCGGCGCCGCCGGATCCGATGCAGGCCAAGATCATGATGGCACTGCCGTTCGTGTTTACTATCTTCTTCGCCTTCTTCCCGTCGGGACTGGTGCTCTACTGGGTGACTAACAACGTTCTCTCCATTGCCCAGCAGTGGTACATCACGCGACAAATCGAACAGCAGGCCGCCAAGGCCTGATCCGGGGGGCGCCTGTGGATGCGCAGGAGAGTATAGCCGCCATCGCCACGCCGCCCGGTATGGGCGGCGTGGGTGTGATCAGGGTGTCCGGTAGCCGGGCCCGGCAGGTGGCTGAATCGCTCAGCGGGATCGCGCCTGTCCCCCGCCACGCCCACCTTGCCCGTTTTCGCGATGCGGATGGTGCGACCCTGGACCAGGGTCTGCTGCTGTTCTTCCCCTCCCCCCACTCCTTTACCGGCGAGGATGTTCTGGAGCTGCAGGGACACGGTGGACCGGTCGTGATGGACCTGCTGCTGCAGCGGGTCCTCGCTTGTGGTGTGCGCCTGGCCCACCCGGGCGAGTTCAGCCAGCGTGCCTTTCTCAATGGCAAGCTGGACCTGGCCCAGGCAGAGGCGATCGCCGACCTGATCGAGAGCGGTACCGCCAGTGCCGCGCGACTGGCCGCGCGCTCCCTGGAAGGGGCCTTCTCGCAGCATATCCATCAACTGGTGGAGCAGTTGACGCTGTTGCGCATGTACGTGGAGGCGGCGATCGATTTTCCCGAGGAGGAGGTCGATTTTCTCTCTGAAGGCAAGGTCGGTGAGGATCTGCAGGCAATCATATCCCGGCTGCAGCAGGTGCAGAAGAGTGCCCATACCGGGCGCCTGTTGCGGGATGGAATGACCCTGGTGATCGCCGGTTTGCCAAATGCCGGAAAATCGAGCCTGCTAAACGCGCTGGCCGGCCGCGAGTCTGCGATCGTGACAGAGATCCCCGGAACCACCCGGGATCTGCTTCGGGAACAGATCCAGATTGATGGTATGCCGCTGCACCTGGTCGATACCGCCGGTCTGCGTGACAGCAGCGACCGGGTGGAACAGGAGGGAATCCGGCGTGCCCGGGAGGAGATCGCCCGCGCCGACCGCATACTCTGGATTTTTGACGAGAGCCGGGATCCGCAGCACCAGGCATTTGATGAGACCCTGTTGCCGAGAGGGGTGCCGGTCACCTTTGTACGCAACAAGATCGACAAGTCGCGATCCGTGCCTGAACTTCGGGAGACCGGACAGGGCCCGGAGATCGCCCTTTCGGCCAAGACGGGAGAGGGCATCGATCTGCTGCGTGAGCACCTCAAGGCGTGCATGAATTACAGTGCGGACATCGAGGGGGAGTTTATCGCACGCCGACGCCACCTGCAGGCGATCGAGCGGGCCGGAGAGCATCTCCTCAGTGGCCGCGACGCACTGCAGAATGGTGCCGCCGGTGAACTGCTGGCGGAGGATCTGCGCCAGGCACAGCTGGCCCTGGGTGAGATTACCGGCGAATTCAGCGCCGATGACCTGCTGGGGAAGATCTTCGGCAGTTTCTGTATTGGCAAGTAGCGGGTGTTACCGGCTCGCTGAATCGTTGCTAGTGGTTTGCCCGCGCCTGAGGCGGGCAATGTTGAAAAGGCGCTGCAGCCCGTTCCACCTGAAATGGCAGATAGGCTGAAGTCACCGCGAGAGGTAGCAGACATATCCCATGGCTTTCCTGACACCGACCCAGAATCTGTGGCTGCTTTCCGTGGTGTTTCTGGCCGTACTCCTGCTCCTTGGCCTGCTGTTTCGCCGCTCGATCGGCCAGGTACTGGCCGAGTACCGGATACGGCAGGCAGTATCGCGACTCGGCAAGCGAATGCATCGTGACCTGCTGGTCCCGGACGGACTGGACGGCTACGTGGCGGCGGACTACGTGGTCCTGACGCACAAGGGCATCCTGGTGGTCAAGGTAAACCACTTCGATGGAAACATCTTCGGCGGCCGTGATACCGACCAGTGGAGCCAGGTGACTCGCGGCGCCTCCCACCGTTTCGACAATCCGCTGCACGAGATACAGCTGATCTGTGCCACGCTGCGCTCGCAGGTTCCGAACACGCCGATCAGCGGAATCGTATTGTTTGCCGGGGACTGCCGCTTTCCCAAGGACAAGCCCCCGGGTGCCTGCCTGCTGGAGGAGTTGCCGAAGAAGCCGCGCCGGCAGCAGATACCGCCACGCCTGGACACCGCCTGGGAGCTGTTTCTGCTCAAGGCACGACAACTGGCACCCTGAGCCGCCTGCCATTCCCCGGTCAGCTGTTGCGCTTCGGTTCCACCTGCCTCAGGTAACGTATCACCAGCTGGGTGCCGAGCAGAGAGAGCAACACGTAAGTGGCAAAGAACCAGAGCCCCGCCTGCACCTCGGCGTGGGTCAGTCCGTCGCCGCTGTCGGTGGAGAAGAAGGCCACCAGGATCGCCACCACGAAGACATCCGCCATCGACCATTTGCCGACATGGTGACTCAGGTGCAGGCCGCGCAGGGAGAAGCGATGGGTCGCGCTGAACAGGGTCAACCAGGCGACCCCGGTCTTCAGCAGCGGCAGAAGGATACTGAACAACGCCAGCAGGACGGCGATCCAGAGATGACCCGACTGCCACAACCCGTCGATGGTGGTCAGGATACCCTTGGACTGAAACTCCAGCACGGTGATGCCGAGTACCGGCAGGTCCTTGCTCGCCTCGATGGAGAGAATCGGTGTGGTCAGGCCCACTGCCAGGGAGACCACCGCGATGCTGAGCATGGCGTAGCCCAGGTCATCCATGCGTCGCCTGGCCAGCCAGCTGCTCAACAGCAACAGGATCGACAGGAGCAGAAAGATCCCGGTCAGCTGGTCCACTGAACGCCGGTAGGCGGTTTGCAGCTCCTGGGCCCGGTTGAGCTCCTCCAGTTGCCGGCTATAGCCATCGTAGAGGCCGAAGCTGAGAGCTTCCAAAAGCTGCCGACCACTGCTCTCCAGGCGGTTTTCCGCCTGCAGTTGCTGGATGATCAACAGGGTCTGTCGCTCGTAGGCGGTGGCCTGTTGCCAGGTCTTCCAGCCACAGCCGATCAGCAGCAGTAGCAGGAGCACGGGCACGATCCAGGTTTTTGTGGTGTGCATGGTCAGCGTAATCCTCGGAGCGGGTGCCTACTCTATCGGCTACACTTCGGTCTCTGCAAATACCCGTCGAATATCAGCGGAATCGGAGTGACGCAATCTGCTAAGATGCCAGCCACTATCGACCATTGCCGGGACGGCTATACACTTGCCATGAACTCCGCGGCCCATTTGCAACCCTGCTAACAGAGGATCGACAGCATGCTGAAACTGGCTTACCTGGGTGGACTGGGCATGATGGCCGGACCGGCCGCCGGACACCTGGCCGGTGAAGACTCCCCGGCCCGGGTGCTGCGGGTGCACGATCGCGGCACCCCGGGGGTGGCCCGCGACCGCTACCGTTCCGACTGGCGTGAGCATGGTGCCGAACTGGTACCGGCACTCGAAGGCCTGGTGGGAAACGGTGACCTGGACGGGGTGGTGGTCTGCGCCGGCAAGAACGGGGACGACCTGCCGTTGATCGCCGAACTGACCCGCCGGCTGGCGGCAGTCTCTTCCCAGAGACCGTTCATCCTGCATCTCTCGACCGTGAGCCCGGACTTTGCCGAGGTGGCCAGCGGATTCTGTGGGCGGAACGGGGTCGACTACGCCAACTACCCCCTGACCGGCGGTCCCCTGGGCGCCCAGCTGGGTGGTGCCGATCCCAAGGGGATGTTGATACTGGCCAGCGGAGAGGAATCCCTCTACCAGCGCCTGCTGCCGACCCTGCAGCGGCTCGGTAACCCGCGTTATTTCGGCCAGGCAGCGGCCGCCGGCGCCATCACCAAGCTGATCGGACACCACATGGTGTTCAACGGCCTCAACGGCATTGCCACCGCCGCCGCGATCCACAGTGACTGTTTCAACCAGGGCCACCTGGGAGGCAGCGAGCAGGCCGAGTATCTAGCGTTTCTCAACGGGGGTGCCGGCGGTACCCGGCAGTGGGAGGTGGGCCTGAGCAAGGGCATCGTCGATGACGCCTGGGACCAGGGCTTCGGTATCCATCACGCGGTGGTGGATGCGGTCTACGCGGCGCGACTGGCGCTGGCCGCCGGCCTGCCCCGGATCTCGATCCAGGCCATGACCAATACCGCGTTCGCCTTCGCCTACCTGCTGCAGCGCTACCCTGGCCAGACCCTGGCCACCCATGCCGTGGTGCGCGAGATGATCCGCCGGGAGAGCGCCGGACTGGATCGCTACATGAGTGAGAACGGTGCCTTTGGTGACGACATGGCGCAGCTGATCGAGGCCTGCATCGCCGCCCTGCCGGAGTCGATCCGTAAGTCCGCCCTGATCGAGGTGGATCGGGAGGCGTTCGAGTCCCAACCGTGCTGAGGGTTGCCGGCCTGCTGCAGGCACCGGCCCTGCTGCTGGTCCTGACCACCCTGTTCTGGGGTGGCAACGCGGTGGTGGGCAAGTACGCCCTCAACCACATGTCCGGTATCGAGCTCTCCTTCTGGCGCTGGGTGCTGGCCTTCCTGGTCCTGTTCCCGTTCGCCTGGCGCGCCTGCCTGCGCGACTTTGCCTACTACCGCAAACATCTGCGTCTTTTGCTGCTGCTCGGGATCCTCAGTGTCTCCATCTACAACAGCTTCCAGTACCTGGCCCTGCAGTGGACCAGCGCCATCAATGTGGGCCTGGTCAGCGCCACCATGCCACTGGAGGTTTTCCTTCTCACCTGGCTGTTCGGACAGGAGCGCGCCACCTGGTTGCAGAAGGGAGGTATGCTGACCGCCCTGGCAGGGGTGGCCTGGGTGATCACCCGGGGTGATCTGCAGCTGTTGATCGGGCTGCAGTTCAACCCGGGTGACCTGCTGATGTTGTGCGCGGTGTTCTGCTTTGCCCTCTACTCGGTACTCTATCGCAAGTTGCCGGCAGAGCTGGACAAGCTGGGCCTGCTATTGCTGCTGATCTTCATCGGCATGTTCGGCATCCTGCCCTTCTACCTGTGGGATATCCAGGGCCATGAAACCCTCAGCCTGAACCTGGAGACCGGCCTGATCCTGGCCTACGTGGCGATCTTTCCATCCATCCTCTCCTACTACTTCTGGATCCGCGCCGTGTCGGTGGGCGGGGCCAACCAGGCCGGCCTCTTCACCAACCTGATCTCGGTCTTCGCCAGCCTGCTGGCGGTGATCTTTCTCGACGAGCAGCTGCGCGGCTACCACCTGCTCGGCATGGCCCTGGTATTCCTCGGCATCCTGATGGCGACCTACCTTTCCAAGTGGTATCGGCAGAGCCAATAGCGATACAATTAGCCCGTTTTTTGTCAGGAATATCGAGGAGCACTACGTGAGCAAGAGCATCAAGGGTTCACAGACCGAGAAGAATCTGCTGACCGCCTTTGCCGGCGAGTCCCAGGCGCGCAACCGTTACACCTACTATGCCGCCGCGGCAAAGAAGGAGGGGCTGGTTCAGATCTCGGCCATTTTCGAGGAGACCGCGCAGCAGGAGAAGGAGCACGCCAAGCGTTTCTTCAAGTTCCTGGAGGGCGGCGAGGTGCAGATCACCGAAACCTTCCCCGCCGGTGTGATCGGTTCCACCCTTGAGAACCTGCGTGCGGCCGCCAAGGGCGAGGAGCACGAGTGGACCGAGATGTATCCCGAGTTCGCCCGGGTGGCCCGGGAAGAGGGATTCAACGCGGTGGCCGCCGCGTTCGAGGCGATCAGCGTGGCCGAGAAACAGCACCATCGGCAGTACCAGGTGCTGGCCGACAACCTGGAGGCGGGCCGGGTCTTCAAGCGCGATGGCAAGGTGGTCTGGCGTTGCCGCAACTGCGGCTACCTGCACGAAGGCGAAGTCGCGCCCAACACCTGCCCCGCCTGTATCCATCCCCAGGCCCATTTCGAACTGCTGGGCGAGAACTGGTAAGCACTCTTTTCGGGGCAGGCTCAGCCTGCCCCGCTCCTCTCCCGTTGTCAGGCGCGGAAGCGCCGCACCAGCTGATGAAAGTGTCGCTGCTGTTCAGTGTTGCCGCCCTGCCTGCCATAGCGGAGTGCCACGTAGGCCCGGATGATCGGCTCAACCGACGGACCCAGCTCCGGGCGCCGGGCGATCACCCGGCGAGCGAAGTCCTCCGGTCCTTCGTGCGGGAGCCGAAGCAGTCCTTGCCGGGCCAGCCGCTGGCAGAAGCGCAGGTAGTCGCGCTGCACCGGGTCCGGTCGCGCTGCCACGCGTCGCCGCAGAAGCAGGAACAGCAGTGGCAGCAGCAGCCCGGTACAGACCACCATGGCCAGTGCCAGCATCCGGTCCGAGGGGTTGCCCATACCCAGCCACTGCATCAGGCGCCGCTGCTGGTCCCGTGAGTAACCGAGAATCCAGCGATGCCAGTTGGCATTGACCGCGTCCATTCCCAGGCCGAGCTGACGCCAGGCCCGCTGCAGCAGGTCGCGCTCGCGGGCGGAAAAGTTGATGGGTAAACCGGTTGTCTCCTCATCCTGCAGATCGAACTCGAATGGACGCTCGATCCGCTCCGGAGCGACCGCCGCAGTGGGGTCGATGCGGGTCCAGCCGCTCTCCTCCAGCCACACCTCTGACCAGGCGTGGGCGTCCGACTGGCGTACGATCAGGTAGTCCCCCAGCGGGTTGATCTCCCCCCCCTGGTAGCCGGTGACCACCCGTGCCGGAATCCCGGCCAGACGCATCAGCAGGGTGAAACTGGTGGCGTAGTGCTCGCAGAACCCGCGCCGGCTTTCGAACAGGAACTGGTCCGCCGGGTTCTGCTCCAGCAGCGGGGGATTGAGGGTGTAGTAGAAGGCCTCCCGGCGGAAGAAATCCAGCGCCTGCCGGACGACTGCCCGGGGACCCTCCGCCTGCCGTTGCCACTGCTCCACCAGGTGGCGCATACGCGGCGTGATGTTATCTGGCAGCTGCAGGCCGAGCCGGCGCTGGCGCTCGCTCAGGGGCCCGGTGTGGTAGCTGAGACGGGAGCTGGCGCTGTAGCGGTAACGTCTATCGCGGACCTCCTTGCCGAGCAGCTGGAAATCGGCCAGCAGGGTGGCATTGGCCGGAAACTGCTGCGGCAGGTCAAGGGTGAACAGCCAGTTGTTGGGTGACGGCTCCAGGGTTATCCGGTAGGCGGTGGCAGGTGCGCTGCTCCGGTAACTGACCGGTTCCCGGGGCCGCAGTCGGACTCGGGTCCAGCGCGCGCCGTCGCTGTGCCACATCACCGG
>JAPHTA010000370.1 GCA_026196475.1 Sedimenticola sp. | reverse complement strand
GGCGGCATCTACCTGGTGGTCACTGCCGACGACGTGGCAGACCTGCAGATCAAGGACCCCAACAACCTCGCCTTCGTCACCCAGACCACCCTCTCCATGGATGACACCGCAAAGGTGATCGAGGCGCTGAAGCAGCGTTTTCCGGCGATCCAGGGCCCCAAGCAGAACGACATCTGCTACGCCACCCAGAACCGCCAGGACGCGGTCAAGGAGCTGGCCAAGAAGTGCGACCTGGTGCTGGTGGTGGGCTCACCCAACAGCTCCAACTCCAACCGGTTGAAGGAACTGGCCAAGCAGTCTGACACCCCCGCCTACCTGATCGACCGGGCAGACGATATCCACCGGGAATGGCTGGACGGGGTTCAGCATATCGGCCTCACCGCCGGGGCCTCGGCACCCGACCTGCTGGTCAACGAGGTGATTGCCAAGCTGCAGGAGTGGGGCGCGGATTCGGTGCGTACCCTGAGTGGCCAGGAGGAGAATGTCACCTTTTCGCTGCCGCGGGCGCTGCAGCCGATCGTTTAGCCCTCGCGACAGTATGAACTGCTCTCCTGGCCAGCCGGCGGAGACATCCATTCTACCAGGTCACACACAGCTTATCTTTCCGCGTATAGATTATCTTTGACGCGGAAAACCTTTGCGCGCTACTTCCAGCACTCCGCCAAGCTACCGCCAGTAGCGGCCTTCTGGCCGGTGTTTGTATATGAAAGGGTCCCGCAGGAATCTCCGGCCTGGGCGCCCGTCGGGGTGGCCTGTATGGCAAACGTGCTACCTGTCTGAGCGGTAATCGACAGGTTGTAGTAGGCAGTACCGCCATCGATCGGACACTGTGCCGGGTAGATGTCTCCGGCGGCCCCACCAACCGTGGCCCCCACGTAGGTTCCATTTACCGTAAAGAACCGCTCCATTGCATTCCCCAGCCCCACTAGTTCTCCTGCACAATTCGAACGGCGCGTCTTTTGAACCTGTTCCAGGTAAGAGGGATAGGCAATTGCCGCCAAAATGCCAATAACGGCCACAACGATCATGAGCTCAATCAGGGTAAATCCGGTGGAAGCACCTTTTTTCATTATCACTCCTCACCACCTGTTCCATAGTTGTTTGGCAATACCCAGACCTCGGTAAGATAGACACCCTGAATCGAAAACCCGATACGAGTCCCTGGTTTCACCCAGCCCATCGTGACATTCTGGCTACGAAGACCATGCACCTTGATCTTCGGTGAAATCCGAAAAAGAACGTCTCCTACAACCAGGCTATTGCCACGGGCATCCATGGAGTCCACGGTGCCGACACTATCAAACCTGTCGGGATAATAGTGCGGCAATCGATCTGCCAAAGCAGAAGAGGCGAACCCCAACATCAGGAAAATCGATAACATCCTGGTAATGTGACTTTTCATACTCTCACCCTCACCCTTCGACGGAGCTACCCGACCGATCTAGTATTCGATACTGGTCCAGGACATACGGCCTGGTGTCTTGGCGGGCAACGCCCGGGTGACCCGAGGGTCAACAGCCCCCGACGAGTCCGTGGTCACCCTGATCACCGTATCCTTATTCGGCAGGAACCTCGACTCAGTGGGGACACCGCCGGTCGAAACACCCATTACCGGCACACTACCCACCTTGTCATTAGAATCCACCACCCCGTCGCCATCTACATCCACAACCGGATAGTCCGCTGCCCCCCCTGTGAGCTGATTCGCTGCCAGCAACCAGCCGGACCCACCCTGACTACAAGTGTTGGTCTCTGGAATCATGGTATTGAAGAATATCAGCTCCCCGAGAGCGGTTGGCGTAACCACCATACGTTCCTTTGAAGTGGGAAGATCAATTCTCCACCCCTTTTGGGTCGAATAATTTACAGAATTCGTCGAAAGGGTCCTTACGGTTGCTTCATTCGGACCACCCGCATCGTAAATTGATGTCGCAATGGTCTGCGCCTGCAGGTCATCCATATCCAATGGCAAACCTGAGGACCAGCCACCGTCCCAGACCCCGTAGAATCGCTGCTGGCCTGTGGAGCTGTTATCACCCGACACCAGGTACTGACCCGTCCCGAAAAACACCATCAGGTTTGGAGCCGTATTTACGGCACGCTTGGTCGGGTGACGTGCAATGGCCGGCTTGGTGGTTATGGGTTGCCGATTAGCGGTGGTACAGGTGCTACTCTCACACGCCTTGAACAACGGCGTCGGCGAGGCAACCGACCCGAAGGCGGGACGTGGATTCCAGCTACCGCTATCCAATGTAAGATCCCATGTCCACATGTTACCGTGCAGATCACCGGCATAGACACGATCGATATTACCATCGCCATTCAGATCCACGATGGCGGGCGTCGACAGGCCGTTGCAGTCGCTGGAAGCGTCGGCACAGGACCCCGCGTTGATCGAACCGGCCTTGGTATCCAGAATAGTCGGTGTCGTCCCATCAAGGTAGTAGATAAACAGCTTGGCGCGACCGTCTCCGGTGCTGTTATAGCCGTTGCCGAATATGGCCGCCCACTTGCCGTTGTTCAAACGACCCACCTTTACCTCACTGAACGTATATCCCAGGTCGGCATGGGTGTACTCCCAGAGCACAACATTGGAGGCATTGGCCTCGGTCAACCCGGAAGGATTGGTGATATCGAGGGCGAACAGCCCTTTTCCACCCGCTCTCAGACCACCGATCAGGATGGTTTTCCAGGAGGAACTTATGGTATCAAAATAGTCAGCCACGGTCGGTGAAAGATCTACAAAATAGTCATGTACGTAATTCTGTTCAGCCAGTTGGTGCAGCCCATCCCCGGATTGGTTGGAGAACAGAAGTGAGGGTATATAGGCCATGGTCTCCCGGCCACTGCTGACATCGAAACCATGTAGCATACCATCGTTTGCCCCCACATAGACCCGCTCGGCACGACCCGCCTGGCTGGTAGCAAAAGCCGAGTAGAGATGCGAGCTACCCTCAATGTTATCGGGATAGGGGGTACTTGGTGGACCCACGTAGATCGGCCCTGAGTGAATGATATCGCCTAGCCGGTGACCGTTACGGGGCCTGAAGTTAGTCGCTCCGGTACCCTCGTTAGTATCGTCACCCCGCAGATACTCGAGAAGGGAATCACCATAGGCCTGATTCGCCGCAATCTCGGCCACTACCGTGGTATTGCTTGGGAAGGGTGCGTTGACCAGCAGATCCTCCACCTGGCTGGTATCAATATCAGTCGTTGCCAGCGAAGTATAGTCAGCCGGCCAGTCGAATGCCACGCCACTGGCCTGGGTCTGGTTGTAGGTGAAAATCTGGCGCGGATCGGTAACCAGGTTCCGTGAATCGAGAACACCACCCGCTTCCCAGGCGACACTGCCCAAGCCGGTCGCGGTCAGCGCGATAGCCCTGAGATCACCATGCCAGCCGCCGGAATCAAACTTGGCCTGGTAGACCTTGGTGTTGGTTTGCAGACTGGTGGAGTTGAAGGAAACCGCGGAGGCTGATCCGGTACGCTTGTCGATATCGCTTATAGCGTCTGTAAGGGCATCGATCAGGTCCTGCGGTGTTGCTGCACTGAGAAAGTCACCCCGGCCATTCCAGCCTGCATGTCGCAGATCATCGATCGTGGTATTCGCATCGGCCGTTGGTGTAGGCCAGGAGAAGGCATCCGTCCGGTTAGGCGGATTGCTAGATAGCGTTCCATTGACACCAAATGCCACACCAAAGGTCACCATGTGCTGAGCCGGGTTGTTATCCACCCCCGCGGTAATCGGTACCTTGTTGGTCAGCCCGGTGTGCAGATCGGTCTCGTAATAGTGCATGGCAACGTCGCCAAGCGTATTGCTTGCCGTATCGGCGTGGGAACCACCATCATAAGGGCCAGTTCCATCCTGGTCCGTATTGCCCACACCTGGACTGCCACCATTCCAGAAGCCGTCGGTCATGAGCACGGTGAAGTTCTGCTGGCACTCACCACCATCTGCGGCACTGAGAATAGGTGTTGGCTGGCTCGATCCGAACAGGCTGCTAACCCCGGTTGTGGTGGAGTTATCAAAATAGTTACCCACATTTCTGAGCCCGAGCCTGAGTGGCGTACCGCCATCGGAGTTTACCCTGCACAACCTGTCCAGCACATCATCCTTGTTGGACTGCGCGGTGGCATCAACCGGAGTAGTTATATTGTCAATGTCCTTTATCGGCACGCCGACGCTGTTGTTGTTGTGCAGGGTGGACATACCCACCCTCGCCTGGGAGTTGTATATCAGTTCCGAGACAGCCCGCTTGGCCACCAACTCGCGTTTCCGGTAGTAGGAAAACCAGTTGGCGAAATCCTGCTGCAGGTCGGAAACCGTTTTGGTGGTGCCATCCGGGTTAGTCCAGCCTGCGGCCGAAATCTGGGCGGCAGAAACACTACCAATTTGGTAACCGGTCTCCTCCAAGTTGTCGAAGTTGCCATCGTTGTCCAGATCATTCCATGTATAAAACCAGAAACCATCGGGACTCCCATTGTTATCCGAATCACTGGTATCGCGTGCGGTACCCCCGGCCCAGTTGGAGTTGTGGGTAGTCAGGTCGATTGTTTCCGCATCGCCAGGCGGCGAGGTGAAATTGTAGTGGTAGGGATCATCCGGTGCACTGGTAATCGGGATATCCTGAAAAACCTGCCCATACTTGTTTTTGCCTCGCCACGGAGTGTAATCCTTGCTGGGATCGAAGTAGAGCGGATTGAAATCAGCATTACGAAAACGCCAGGCCTGGTCGTCGGCGGTATTACAATCCGCCGAACCATCGGTGTAGTTATTGCTCCCGAACTCAACTCCATAGATATAGCTGCCTGAGTATCCTCCGCTGGCACAATCACCGGAACCACTGTGAGCAGTAACACGCTGCTGTATATTTCCAGCATCCCCAACGTTGGTACCGTCCGGCTGGTTGCTGGCGAATCGACCACCATTGCCAGACACCATCACCTCCCAGTCCATACTGCCCGAATCGTCCAGCATGAAGAAGATATTCGGTTGCGGGTAATTGGTCAGAAACAACGGACTTTCAGCCAGGATACCCGGAGCCGAATAAGCGACACTCAGGTTGCCACCGGCCAGGGCCATGGCGACCAAAAACGGGACTTTCCGGTTCAGCTTTCCTGTTGTGTTCATGGCAGAACCTCTATGCTCGTTAAAAGCGAATCTGTTTACAACTGCATCCTGAACGTGCTGCTGAGCAGGTACCGGGCACCGGTTTCCTGTCCCCAGCCTATGGCAGTAATGCGAAATGCGAACTCCCGTAAATCCGGATCGGTATAGTTCAAGGGAGGATCACCAATCCGGCCGATGTACTCGACCCGGTAACGGGGTCGGCCGGGTATGACTCCAGCCGTGTGTTTGCTGTTCAGCATCGGGATGTCGGATACCTCGACACTATTACCAAGAGTCCAGTTGCTATCCACCGTAGCGTCCCAACTAGCAGGTGCCGACACGGAATCAAGCGAAGTAAGTGCAGAGTACCGCCCCGTACCAGTCGCGCCGGTAAAATTGGATTTTACGTACGCGCGACTACTTACATTTGTTGCCAGCCAGGTCTCGGCCGCCCTCATGGCGGTTTCTGCCGCATTAAATGCTATCTGACGCTGCCGGGTATTGCTGGCCATCTTCTCGTCCATCGAGGTACTACGCAGGGCAGTCACACTGATAATAGTCATGACCAGCAGAATCAACAGACTGACAACCAAAACCGCCCCACGCTGCCGCGAGTAACTCCTGCGTGATTGTGAAAATACCCGATTCTTCACTGGCACTCCTAGCTCTTGTCAGGCGTGCGGTTACGCAGCCTGAACGTCGTCTGGTAAGTTCGATTTATCAACTGGCGATCATCGGTGACCGGCTCCACCGAATTGAAAGTGAGTGAAACCCGGATCGCCTCCACATCATCCCAGTTTGTACCGACAGAACCCGCGTCAACGTAGCGTGTAGTACCGCCGGTGGAAAAACCGTACTCGACCTGAAAATCGGAGACCCCCTCAACCAGTTCCTGGTTATTCAACCTTAGACGCCCTCCACTGATATCAAATGTGGACGACTGAGTCTGAAATACTGTGGCAACCGAGCCGGTTTGCGCACCAAAGATATGCTGTAGGTCGGTGCTGGAGTTCGACTGCCCCTGGTTCAGCGCGCCGATCGGCGAAGTCACTCCTGTCTGGTGCTGGATCGTGCCACCACTGGAGGAGGGGTCATTGGTAATCATGAATACCGCAGCCCGGGAGCAGTCACTGAGGGTAAGCACCTGGTACTGTTGAAGCGCGGCATAATCGGAGTCCGTACTATCCAGCTCTATGGGTGAGGTCTGAGTTGCCATTGGATCGGTGACCGCGATACTGCCTCTCCCGACGGCCCTTTTGACTGTGAGCGTATCCGGCGCACCGCTCGCCCCCTCACTGCCGGTAACAGTAACGCCAAAATCATAACTCCCGGTGGTAATACCCAGCGTATTGGTGACCTGATTCGGCGTCATCTCCAAGCAACCCATGTAACCTGCCGCATTCAGTTCACGCTCGATTGCCGCCACGGCATAACGGGCGTTCTCCTGGAGCCGGGACATACCCTCCGTGACGCGATAACTGGACTTGGTGCCCAGGTAGATCTGCATAATGCCTGCCATCAGGAACAACCCCAGCAGCAGGCCTACCATCAATTCAACCAGACCAACACCTGCTTGCCCCTTTCGCAAAGGGCGGCAGCGAAACATCACCATAGGTTTGCAGGTACGCTTCATGGCCGGAACTCCATATCAAAGCAGCTCAGATCGACTGTCGGATCAGACCCGCAATTGGTACCCGTCGCCCCAGTTCGCTCGTCATCCCACATCAACCGGATTCGGTACACATCGTTACCGGCATCGTAGGTAATGTGGCCAATCCCGGACGGAAGAGTCGCAGCGGAGTTACGCCACTGGCAAACATCATATGTCGCAAGCTGACTACCACTGCACCCCGAAGTTATGGTGCATAATCCGACACAGGAAGGGGTACCCGTTATGACATAACTTCCCGCATTGCCGATATTTGCACGCATCCTGTCCGAAATATCCTGGGCCAAAAATACCGCCTGACTACGCATTGCTGCACTATTATTGTTTTTAACGCCAAGCAACTGCATACCGGCCAAGCCGATTAGGCCAATTGACAGCACCAATACAGCAATCAACACTTCCAGTAGCGTAAAACCTCGCTGCTTGAAATATTTACCTTGCCGAATACTCAAAAAGAACCTCCTGGCTGCCACGCCGACAGAATTCACGGACAGGCAACATTGGAATCAAGATCGATTCGACCCGTCACATTCACCGTAATACGCCTGCCGGTTTCCCCGGTTCGCGTTTGGTCACATAGAGTAATAACATCTCCGGCGCCAGTAATCGAACCATCCGTCAGATAGGTAAAACTGCTAATGTTTCCTGCACTATCTAGAACCATTGATCCGCTCAAAGCTTGATCGATGGAAACCACTGTCTCTCCTCCATCAACCACATTGTCGCCATCCGTATCAACCCATACGCTCCATCCATCCTTGCCCCATTCATTAGCTGCGTCAGAACTATCAGTGGCAGCAATAGTTACCCTCACCCCACGCTTCACAGCCTCACTACGGGCCAGATTGAAACTGGTAATAAGTCGATTGATATCGGTTGTCAGCCGGTTATTCTGGATCAAAAAATAGAAACTAGGTGCCGCTATTGATAAGACAACAGCCATTACTGCAAGAGTGACCATGAGCTCTATCAAGGTGAATCCGGAACTTGTCCTTTTTGGAATGTTCGATTTCATAACTGCTTGAATAGCAGGTGGACCCACATTAATCACTATCTCCGCGACAAGTGGTCAACGAAAACCGACAAACGGCCCATAATGGAAACTGCTTTTTAAGCACCTCTCCGTTATCCGACATCCAACACCAGAAGTTAACACCCACTCCCAACGTAATCCGCATCCCGATATTGGACTTGCAATTCATCCTCAGATTATAATCCAGCGTTATGACCCCAAACGAACTGCAACAGACCGAACAGCGCAAGAGGATCGTGCAACTGCTGCGCAGGCACGGCATCAGCCCCACCGTGCAGCGAATCAAGATCGCCAGCACTATCCTGGAGCGACCACAGCACCTGTCCGCGGATCAGGTTCTGGCCCTGACCAATGAAAGCGGGCGCCCTGTCTCCAAGGCGACGGTCTACAACTCGCTCGGACTGTTTGCGCGCAAGGGATTGATTCGAGAGCTGTTCGTGGATCACGAACGCACCTTCTACGATTCCAGCACCCACCCCCACCACCACTACTATGATCCGGAGACCCAGGAGATCAGGGATGTAGAGGAGGGAGCGATCCAGCTGGAGATGGGGGCGCCCGCCCCGGAGGGGTTCGAGATCAGCGGGGTCGAGGTGGTGGTCCACGTGCGGCGCATTCCGGCCACCTGACAGCGCCGCGGCCCCGGCATCCTGCCAGGTTGTACGCCGCAGCACATTTCTTTATACTCCCGTTCCCCCAAGTCGCGCAGACTCCCGTGCGACCTGAAATGCAAGTCCCGTCAAGCCACCCTAGCTCAGTTGGTAGAGCGCGTCACTCGTAATGATGAGGTCGCCGGTTCGATTCCGGCGGGTGGCTCCAATCGCCTCTAGAACCAACCCCACTTGCAGCATGGATCTAAAGATTCCCAAAATGAAGCCGCTATTACGGATATATAACGAGATCCAACCTGGAGTTGGACCAATTCGGGTGAATCAGATTGATCCCAGATGGAGGTAGCCCATGTTCAGCACACTCAAGATCCGCCACAAGATCTGGCTCGGATTTGCCACGCTTCTGCTTATCCTGGCCGTAATATCCCTGCAGACACTGAAGAGCCTGAACAGCGTCGACCAGTCGGTCGTAGAGATGGTTCAGGTTCGACAACCCGCGGCACTGCTCTCCAAGGAGCTGTCCACCAGTATTCACCAGACTGCCAGTGCTCTCGGTTTTTTCCTCTCCACCAAGGAGGAGCAGCACCGCGATGGGTTTCTGCGGGGGCTGGCGCGTAGCGAGGAACTGCTTTCGCAACTCCGGGAACACCAGGCAGTCTCAAGTGACGAGCAGTCTGCGGCGCTGGTGGATGGCCTGGTTTCCGACCTGACCCGATTCCGATCCCTGGGGGACCGCCTGCTGGAGACCGCCAGCACCTACGAGAAGAATTTTCCCGGAATCGCCTACGCCAATGCCGACCTGAACCCGCTGAGCCGCATCATGGTACAGCTCACCTCCCAGATGATCACCTCCGAGCAGGAGGAGGAGGCAAACGAGGAGCGACGTCGGATTCTTACCCTGTTTTCGGACCTGCGCTACGCCTGGAGCAACGTGATGAGCAGCATCCGGGGCTACCTGGCCTTCCGCTCGGATGCCGTCATCAATGACCTGACCCTCTACATGGAACGCACCGATCAACTGCTGGAAAAACTGGACGAGTACGAGTATGAACTGACCCTTGACCAGGCCGACTCCCTGGAGCAGTTCAAAGGGCACCTGGTCAACTACAAGGCCAACATCGAGCAGATGAAGCAGATCCACGGCGGCGACCAGTGGCGCACAGATGCCTGGCTGGTACGCAGCGAAGCATCCCCCCTGTTCCGAAAGATCGACGAAAAGCTGCAGACCCTGGAGAAGCTTCAGTCCGAAGCAATCCGTAGCACCAACGACAACCTGCTGGATGAAACCGCCGGCACCACCAATATGGTCTCGGTGCTGCTGATCCTGGGCCTGGCGATCGGCCTCCTGATGTCATGGCTGATCGGGCGCTCCATATCCAGACCCCTGTGTGAAGTGGTACAGGCACTGGACGACATCGCCCACGGGGAAGGCGACCTGACCCGGCGCCTGGAGAGCCGCTCCCGGGACGAGATCGGCCACCTGGCCGAGTCGTTCAACACTTTTATCGCCAAGATTCAGACCCTGGTCCAGCACACCGCCAGGGCTACTGCCGGCGTGATCTCGGCGGTCGACGAAACGACTCGCAATACCGACCACATTACGCAGCGCATTCTGACCCAGGAGTCGGAGACAGAACAGGTAGCCACCGCGATTCAGCAGATGGTCGCCACCATCGGCGAGGTGGCGGACAACGCCTCCAACGCCTCCGAGGCCACCCGTTCCGCCACCGAGGAGGCGACGAACGGACACCGTACCGTGGAGGAGACGGCCCGCTCCATTCAGGTCCTCCAGCAGGAGATCAGCGAGGCGGCACGTATCATCAGCCAGGTGGAGAAGAACAGCGAAGGGATCGGCAGCGTGCTGGACGTGATCAAGGGCATTGCCGAGCAGACCAACCTGCTGGCACTCAACGCCGCCATCGAGGCAGCGCGGGCCGGGGAGCAGGGCCGTGGCTTCGCGGTAGTGGCCGACGAGGTACGAAACCTGGCCAATCGCACCCAGCAGTCAGCGGGAGAGATCGAGGAGATGATCAAAAGCCTGCAGGAGAACACCCGGCAGGCGGTCAGCGCCATTGACGGCGGTTGCCATACCGCGGAACAGAACGTGGGCCAGGCGAACAGCGCACGGGCCTCCCTGGACGCGATCACAACCGCCATCCAGACCATCAACGACATGAACCTGCAGATTGCCCGCGCCTCCGAGCAACAGAGTACGGTGTCGGAAGAGATCAACCGCTCCATCGTCTCTATCAGCGAGGGCAGCAAGGAGGCGGCGAGCCTGGCCGAACAGTCGCTTGGCAGCACCGGCCACCTGGAGTCCCTGGCCTCGGAACTGCAACAGATCGTGCAACAGTTCAAGATCGGTGAAGAGGAACCGGGGTCCGGCGGCTCCACCGAACCGGGCTCATCCGCTCCCAAAGACAGGGACGAAAAGACGGAGTCAACGTCCGCCTGAATCCCCACTGGCCGGCGGCCAGCTGGATTCCCCGAAACGATTACAACCCGCTACAGTGCAGGTCGTCCTTTGCGGCGACTTGCACTGTAGCGGCAAACCCTGCAATCATGCCGGCCCGAACGTCAAATTCACACCGCGCCATGACCACCCTGTTTGTAAAACGACTCACAGTCATCGACTTCTCCTTCCTGCACCCGGTTCTCGGCCTGCTGGGAGAGAGCTGGCAGGTCGATATCGAACTAGACGGATCCCTGGACCACCAGGGGATGGTACTCGATTTCGGCGAGGTGAAACGGCAGGTCAAGCAGGTAATCGACCAATCCTTCGATCATCGCCTGCTGGTGCCCCTGCGCCATGCAGGATGCAACGTCGAACAGCGGGAGCACCGCTGTGAGATCAACTTCCGGCTGGAGTCGGAAGAGACCATCCACTACAGCGGACCGGATTGCGCGGTGGCACCGATCGACGCCATGGAGGTGGACGAAGCAAGCCTGGCCGAAGCCATTACGCGCTCACTCAAACCGCTGCTGCCGGACAACGTGGATCGGCTGCGGATCAGGCTGGGCCCGGAGCGGATCGATGGCCCCTGGTACCGCTACAGCCACGGACTGAAACACCACGCCGGCAACTGCCAGCGCATCGCCCACGGACATCGCTCACGCATCCATATCTATCGAAACGAACAGCGGGACAGGGAACTGGAAGCCGACTGGGCAAACCGCTGGAGGGATATCTACATTGGAACCATGGATGATCTGCTGGGCTCCATCGAAGAGAGGGGGCACAGCTACTTCCGTTTCGGTTATACCGCCCAGCAGGGACTCTTCCAGTTGCAACTTCCGAGCAGCCGTTGTTACCTGATCGAGCGGGATACCACGGTCGAAAATCTGGCCCAGCATATCGCCGAGGCACTGAAACAGGAGCACCCGGAGGAGAGTTTCCGCGTCGAGGCTTTCGAGGGGGTGGACAAGGGGGCTATCGGGTACAGTCCGTAGCGCGGACCGAAACCGACTGCCTCTCTCCCCAGGAGAGGGAAGGGGTGGCCTGAACAGACACCAGGACGAAAACGTCAGCGATCAAACACCAGTCGTTGACCGGCCGCCTGTTCGTTGACGTGCCCCTCCCGATAGGCGACCCGACCGTTGACGAACGTGGCATCGATGCGTGCCCGCAGGCGCTCCCCCTCCATTGGGGACCAGCCGCACTTGTAGAGAACATCGCGCCGCTCCACCCGGGTCGGGTTGTTCAGATCGACCAGTGCCAGGTCCGCCCAGTAGCCTTCCCGCAGATAACCCCGTTCGGCCACGTTGAACAGCCTTGCGGGCGCATGACTGGTCTTCTCTACCAGTTGCGGCAGGGTCAGGAGATGCTCGTGGTAGAGCTCGAACATCATCGGCAGTGCCCATTGAACCAGGGGCAACCCGGCTGGCGCCTTGAAGTAGCTGTTCAGTTTCTCGTCCAAGGTGTGGGGCGCATGGTCCGTCGCCACCACGTCGATGCGACCATCCAGCAAGGCGGCGCGAATCCCGTCCCGATCAGCCCGGGACTTGATCGCCGGGTTGCACTTGATAAAACTCCCCTTGCGTTCGTAGTCACGCTGGTCGAAATAAAGGTGATGCACACAGGCCTCGGCAGTGATTCGTTTGCCGTCCGGCGGGCCGGGTTCAAACAACTCCATCTCCCGGGCGGTTGTCAGGTGCAACACGTGCAGGCGGGTACCGTGCTTCTTCGCCAGGTCCACCGCCATGGACGAGGAGATGAAGCAGGCCTCGGCAGAGCGGATTTCGGGATGGCACTCCATCGGTACCTCCTCGCCGTAGCGGGCCCGGTACTCCTCCTCCAGCGCCTGGATGGTGGGGGTATCCTCGCAATGGGTGGCGATCAACAGGGGTGCATCCCGGAATATCGAATCCAGCGCCTTCTCATCATTGACCAGCATGTTGCCGGTGGAAGCGCCCATGAACACCTTGATCCCGCACGCCTGCTTTGGATCCAGTGCGCGGATCTCCTCCAGGTTGTCATTGGTGGCGCCCAGGTAGAAGGCGTAGTTGGCCAGGCTGCGGCCTTCGGCCAGTTCGTACTTGGCCTCCAGGGCCCGGCGCGTGGTGGTCTGGGGATTGGTATTCGGCATATCCATGAAACTGGTGATACCACCGGCCACCGCCGCCCGCGATTCACTGTGCATATCCCCCTTGTGCGTGGCGCCCGGCTCCCGGAAATGGACCTGGTCATCGATCATGCCGGGAATCAGGGTCTTGCCCTCGGCATCGAACACACGGCAACCCTCCGGCACGGAAATCTCCGGGGCGATCTGCTCGATCCGCCCACTGCGAACCAGCATGTCACCCTCCAGGATATTGCCATCATTGACCATGGAGGCGTTCTTAATCAGGATCTGGTCAGCCATTGATCACCCTGTCCGGTAGCGTTAAAAGGTGTGAAGAAATCCAAACGTTGTTCAGTCGTACTCTCGATCCTTCCAGCGCCGGATAGCGGTGAACACCGCCTCCTCGCTCTCCAGCGGCTGCCCGACATACTTCTCCGCCGCTGATCTGACGGAGGGCTCCGCCACCCGCAGGAACGGATTCACTTCCAGTTCGGTTGCAAGCCGCGAGGGTACCGTGTTGCCACCCTGTTCCAGCACCCGCCTGGCCTCATCCTCGTAGCGCAGCAGCGCCTGGCTCTCCGGCTCCACCCACTTGGCAAAACCCAGGTTGGCCAGGGTGTACTCGTGGGCGCAGTAGACCAGCGTCTCCGCCGGAAGTTTCGCGATCCGCTGCAGCGAGGCGTTCATCTGCTGGTGGGTCCCACCGAAAATTCCGCCACAGCCGGCGGAAAACAGCGTATCACCGCACAGCAGCACTCCCTCCCCATAATAGGCTATGTGCCCCTCGGTGTGGCCAGGCACCTCCATGACGGTAAAATCAGCCTGCAGGCCCGGGATATCCGGTCGGTCACCCTCCTTCAGCCGCACCTTGATGCCCCGGATCGGCTCATTGGCCGGGCCGAAAACCGGCACGCCGGGAAATGCGAACTGCAGATCCATCACGCCACCGGTGTGGTCACTGTGCTTGTGGGTAATCAGGATCGCGCTGAGCTTCAGCCCGTGCTCCTTCAACCAGGCCAGGACAGGTGCCCCCTCGCCCGGATCCACCGCCACCGCGCTATCGCTGCCCGGATTGCGCAGCATCCAGATAAAATTGTCCTTGAATGCCTTGACCGGCGTGATCTCCAACATCAGTTCGACCTCCCGTTCACTTGCCATACAGGGTTTCCGGATCGATGACCGGATCGGCCACCACTTCCACCCGGTCACCCCGCACCGCGTTATAGAAACAGCTGCGCCGCCCGGTATGACAGGCCGGCCCGGTCTGGTCGACCAGCAGCAGAATGGTGTCACCGTCGCAGTCGAAGCGCATCTCCTTGAGCAGTTGAACCTGGCCGGAGGATTCGCCCTTGCGCCACAGTTTCTGCCGGGAACGGGACCAGTAGCAGACCCGCCCCTGCTCCAGGGTCTCATGAAGCGATTCAGCATTCATCCAGGCCATCATCAACACCTCGCCCGTGTCATGCTGCTGGGCGATGGCCGGAATCAGGCCATCCCGGTTGTACGGCAGCCCGGCCAATACCTCCTCCAGGGGCAGGCTTTCACCCAGTTTGAACTTCTCGCTCTGTTTCATCGTCAAATCCAGTCATATTGTCGGGTTTATCTTTGTTAATCATACCATCGAAGGAGGCGCCCAATGTACCCTGCCGCTGCCTGGCATGTGACGGATGCCCTATCGGAAACCGGGATGATATACTCGGGCCATGCCATCCAACCCGGAAACAGGGCCAGTGACTGAATACAGCACAAAACTGAAACAGGCCGGACTCAAGGTCACCCTGCCAAGACTCAAAATACTGGAGATTCTTGGCGGTGGCGAGGGCCAGCACGCCAGTGCCGAGGATATTTACAAGATCCTGCTGCAACATGACGAGGACATCGGTGTCGCCACCATCTACCGGGTCCTCACCCAGTGCGAACAGGCGGGACTGGTCAAGCGTCACCAGTTCGAGGGCGGCCGCGCCGTATTCGAGATCGCCGAGGGCGAGCACCACGACCATATCATCTGCGTACGTTGCGGCATGGTGAAAGAGTTCAACGACGAGACCATCGAAAGCCGCCAGAAACAGATTGCAGAGCAGGCCGGCTTCAAGATGGCGGAGCACAACATGACCCTGTACGGCCTCTGTCCGAAGTGCCGCAAGGAGACAGCTGACAGCTGAAGATGCCAGCCCATGCGTATTTTCAGAATACAGTTCGTCAACCAGGGAAAAATCTACCAGCTCTTTGCCGAGACGGTGGTCCAGGCGGATGTCTACGGTTTCGTCGAGATCCGGAATCTGATCTTCGGTGAGAATACCGGGCTGGTGGTGGACCCGGCAGAGGAACGGCTGAAAAGCGAATTCAGCGGCGTCAGCAGAACCCTGGTACCCATGCACTCGGTAGTCCGTATCGACGAGGTGGAGAAGCGGGGCCAGAGCAAGATTCTGGAGCTGGACGAGAACGCCAACATCACCCCCTTCCCCGGCAACCTGTTTCCGCCGGACAAGGGCACGAAACGCTGAGGGAATCCGCCCGCCATTGAGAAAAGTCATTGTTGTTACCGGGACTTATGCTGCAGCATAGGATAAACAGCCGACCCGGTGGCACTGATATGAAGATGTTTCCAGCGCTTCTTTACACGCTGCTTGCCGGCTTGACCGTGGCCTGTACAGAATCGCCTTCGTCCGGCAACGGCAGACAGGACTACCCTCTTATCGCCGCAGCAGAGGCCGGCGACCTGGATCGCCTGGACACACTCCTCGGACGCCAGGCGCCGGTCGACGGCCGCGACAGTTGCCAATGGACACCGTTGATGAAGGCCTCACTGAACGGTCACCATGCGGTGGCGGGCCGGCTTCTGAGCGCCGGGGCAGGGATCGACCTGACCGACAATGGCGGTTACAGCGCCCTGATGCTGGCCGCCTCCAACAACCATTTCCAGCTGGTCACGACGCTGCTGGAACAGGGCGCCAACCCCAACATCCAGGAGATGACCCGGGGCTGGAGCGCACTGATCTGGGCCGCCAAACGGGGCCACCGTGAGAGCGTGGAGCGCCTGCTACAGGGTGGCGCGACGCCCGGCATACGCGACTTCGAGGGCCGCAACGCGGCTGACTGGGCACTGCAGAACGGACACCTGCTGATCGCCCGCCTGCTGGCCTCAGCCCCGCTCACCCCCGGTCTCGCAGTACACCCGGCCATTCGACCAGGTGCATCAGCAGAGGAGATCCGCAATGAAGATTAGCAATGACCAGGAGTTCAAAAATGCCCTGAACGGCCTCAGCCTGGAGCAGCAACGCCTTCTCGGAGCCCGCTTCGTGAACAGCGTGGTCGGCCTGATCGACAACCCGAGGCTGTCCAGCGCGCTTGGTGTCGCAATCGACCCGGAGAGCGACCAGCAGGCCTGCAACGACGCCTACAAGGTCGCCAAGTCGATCGCCACCAAGACCTACACCGCCTGTGGCCGGGACGCCGACTGGGTGTTGCAGGCGGAGCATTTCGTGGCCGCCGCCTGTGCCGCCACACTCACTCCCGAGGCACTGATGACGGAACGTTTCAGTCCCGCCTGGAAGGCCGCGATCCAGGCGCGCATGGCGCGCAACTGCATCATGATCGGGGATGAAAGCGCCGATGTGGAGAACGAGGCCGAGCGGCAGTACCGCCTGACCCTGGACTTCATGGCCGCCTGATCCGGCCCGCAAAAACCGCAAAAACCGGCTGATTTATTTTCCGGCCGGAGAGCGTATTATCGCAGTCACAGACTGCCGGACGGCGCTTGCCCCGGGGTCCGCCCACACCGCCGTACAGAAACAGGACTGCCCGCCATGAAAGACCGCCTTGCACAATTGATCCACGATGCGTTGCACCCGGAACACCTGGAGGTGTTCGACGAGAGCCACATGCACAACGTCCCGAAAGGGGCCCAGTCCCACTTCAAGGTGGTGGTGGTGAGCGAAGCATTCAACGATATGCCACTGGTGGCGCGGCACCGAAAGATCAACGCACTGGCAAAACCCCTTTTCGACGCCAGCCTGCACGCCCTGGCGCTGCATACCATGACACCCGAAGAGTGGAAACAGCGTGCCGGCAGCTTCCCCAAGTCACCCCAGTGCATGGGTGGCTCTAAATAACCGCCAACTCGCCGCGTCCTGGTCCCTGCCGATCCGTTCGCGAAATCAACGACCGGACTTGCACTTCTCACGGTTTTTCCTTACTTTCGTGGAAAAATACAACAAGGCTGGAGGGGTGGCATGACGATCTGTTCCCATATCAAGGGGTTTGCACGTAACCATGAACGGCTTGCTGACCTCTCCTCGCTGCTCGCGGTGGCACTGCTTTTCTCCTCCATCTGGGTGGTAATCGACTACCAGTCGAGCATCTTCAACTGGATCGACCAGAGTCTCCTTCTACACGGTCCGGCCGTGATCATGCTCCTGGTACTGGACGTTTTTCTCGTTATCATGCTGCTGAACATTGGCTCAACCCGGCTCGAAGGTCCCGAAGCGGGACACGACGACAGCTGCTTCGGGACCTTTCGAGGCAGGCGCCACGGCGGCTTCTACCTGGGCACCGCCTTCCGCAACTGGGTCCACCATATTGAGCAGGTCAACAAAAAGCACCGTTGAGTCCACCTGCCGGAAGGCCCCGCCGGGACCGCTTCATAGCCCGTCGCGACACCTCTTCCTGTTGCTCCTGTCGCTTGTTTTCTGCGTCGGCTGCGTCTCGCTGGCCAGGGAGCGTCTGGCCGACAACCTTGCCAGCGCCATGCTCAACCAGGACGACCCGGAAACCGTCAGGGCAGGAGCGCCCGCCTACCTGCTGCTGATCGATGGAATGATCAGGGAGGAACCGGATGACCCGGGACTGCTGATGGCAGCCTCACGCCTCTACGGCGCGGTCGCCAATGGCCTGGTCAGCGACCCGGAACGGGCCCGGCGACTCACCGCGCGAGCCAGGGAGTATGCCCGGCGTGCCTTCTGCCCCGCCCACCACGACATATGCAATCCGCAACAGGACAACTACCAGTCCTTCGTGAACGCGGTCGAGAGGAGCGACCCGGGCAAGCTGGAACCGCTCTACATCTACGCCACCAGCTGGGCCGGCTGGATTGCCGCACGGGGCAATGACTGGAGCGCATTGGCGGATCTGCCGAAGGTGGAGTACCTGTTGCAGTACATCGTTGACCGGGAACCGGGGTATCACAATGGCAGGGCCCAGCTCTACCTGGCGATGATGCGTTCGCAGCTGCCGCCGGCCCTTGGTGGCAAACCGGAAACCGGGCGCCACCATTTCGAACAGGCCATTGCCCACTCCCGGGGACGCGACCTGATCGCCAAGGTGGAGTACGCACGGCGCTATGCGAGGCTGGTCTACGATCAGGCACTGCATGACCGGCTACTGGGAGAGGTACTGCAAGCACCCGCCGAGGCACCGGACCTGACCCTGAGTAATATCCTGGCCAAGCAGCAGGCCCGCAGGCTGCTGGAGGATGGATACTTCTAGCACCGTGGCAGCCGGATCACACAGACGCCCTGTGTCGACTGTGGCAGAATAGTACGCATGGGGAACGGGCAAGGAGAGTCAACAACCCGACTCTTCAAACGCTAGAGACTTGCCCGACCGTTGGCCAGTCTGCCCTGATTACCTGGTGGCAGGCGGTTTGCGGAACACGACACAACAAGAATGCCGGGATGCACCATGCTGAGAGCACTGCTGATACTGCTGTTACTGACCACCCCGCTATCCAGCCAGGCCACCACCCTGAAAATCGCCACCCTGGCCCCGGACGGCACCCGCTGGATGGAGACCATGCGGGCTGGCGCCAGTGAAGTGGAGGCCCGCACCGACGGACGGGTAAAGCTCCGTTTCTACCCTGGCGGGGTAATGGGCAACGACAACAGCGTGCTGCGCAAGATCCGCGTCGGCCAGCTGCACGGTGCCGCCCTCACCGCCGGCGGTCTGAGCACGGTCTACCCCGATATCCAGCTCTACAGTCTGCCGTTCCTGTTTCGCGACAACACCGAGGTGGATTCCGTCAGGGCGGTGCTGGACCCGTTGCTGATCGAGGGCCTGCAACGCCAGGGCTTCGTCAGCTACGGCATCAGCGAGAGTGGCTTCGCCTACCTGATGTCACAGCACCCGCTGGAGAACGTGGAGGCATTGCAACAACGCAGGATCTGGACCCCGGAGGGTGACCAGATCAGCCTTCAGGCCTTCCAGACCATCGGAATTTCACCGGTTCCGCTGCCCCTGACCGATGTCCTGACCGGCCTGCAGACCGGCCTCATCGACACCGTCGCCTCCTCACCGGTCGGCGCAATCGCGCTGCAGTGGCACACCCGCATCCGCCATGTCGCAGATATCCCGCTCACCTACCTCTACGGTACCCTGGTAATCCGGGAGAAAGCCCTGGGCGGACTCTCGGCCGAGGACCGCAAGACGCTGGAGAGTGTGATGCGGGAGCACACCCTGCAGCTGAACCGACAGAACCGGGAGGACAACCGGCAGGCGCGGCAGGCGATGCAGCAACAGGGCATCCGGTTTTCGGCACCGCTTGAGCAGGAAAGCGACAGCTGGCGGCAGCTGATCGAACGGGTCGAGAAGGAGCTGAAGAGTGAGAACCAACTCGACCCCGGACTGGTCGATCGTCTCTTCCGGGAACTGGACCGGCTGAGAAAACGGACCCGCTAGAACATGCCCACCAGGGACCTGCTCTCCACCAGCCCCCACTCTCTCACCGAGGAGCGGTTCGAGACCCTGCTCTCCCGTCCCGGCCTCTCCCTGCAACGGATTGTCAGTCCACCCGCTTTCCGGTCCCGGCCCTTTCTGCAACCGGAAGACGAGTGGGTCCTGCTCCTGCAGGGTCAGGCCACCCTGGACCTGGACGGCGAACAGATCGAGCTGCGGCAGGGCGAGAGCCTGCTGATCGCCGCCGGTACCCCGCACCGGGTGATCACCACCTCGACCAACCCCCTCTGTATCTGGATCGCCCTCCACCTCCCGGAGGCCGGGCGGTGAAACGGTGGCTACCGGGACTGGGGCGCCTTCTGCTACGGATCGAGGATATCCTGCTCAGCCTGATCCTGGGCGGCATGATTCTGCTGGCCAGCAGCCAGATCCTGTTGCGTAACCTGTGGGAGTACAGCCTTCCCTGGGGCGACCCCAGCCTGCGCCTGATGGTGCTCTGGATCACCCTGCTCGGGGCCATGGCCGCTACCCGCGACCACAATCACATTCGCATCGACCTGCTCTCGCGTTACCTTCCCGAGCCCCTCAAACAGGCCGCCGACCGGGTCACTGACCTGTTTGCCGCCCTGGTCTGCGCCCTCCTGGCCTGGCACGCGGCACGTTTCGTCCTCTTTGAGCTGGAGGACGGCAGCCGTTTTCTCGACCTGATGCCACTCTGGCCACTGCAACTGGTGATGCCTGCCGGCTTCGGAATCATGGCCCTGCGGCTGCTGCTGGGCGCTGTTAGCGGTCGACCACGGCGGGAGCCAAAGTGATCCTGGCCGGCCTCATACTGCTGCTGTTGGCCCTGTTTGGCGCTCCCCTGTTCACGGTGATCGCGGCCAGCGCCATGCTCGGCTTCAGCCGTGCGGAGATAGACCTCTCCGTAGTGGCGATCGAGTTCTACCGCATCGCAGAGATGCCGGTGTTGCTGGCGATACCCCTGTTTACCTTTGCCGGCTACCTGTTGAGCGAAAGCGGCGCCCCGGGGCGCCTGGTGCGCCTGACCCGCGCCCTGCTCGGCTGGATGCCGGGTGGCCTGGCAATCATCGCCCTGGTCACCTGCGCACTGTTTACCGCCTTCACCGGCGCCTCGGGCGTCACCATCGTGGCCCTCGGTGCCCTGCTCTATCCGGCCCTGGTAAAGGGTGGCTACCGGGAAAACTTCAGTCTCGGCCTGGTCACCACCTCCGGCAGTCTCGGCCTGCTGTTTGCCCCGGCCCTGCCCCTGATCCTTTACGCGGTGATCGCGCAGCAGCTGGGTATTGCCGGACGAGTCAGCGTGGACAACATGTTCCTGGCCGGGCTCCTGCCCGGACTCCTGATGCTGCTGCTTCTGATCGCCTGGATCGTACTCTCCAGCAGGAGACAGCCGCTGGTACCCTTCTCCCCCAGCGAGGCGCTTGCGGCGCTCCGGGAGGCACTCTGGGAGCTGCCGTTACCAGTAGTGGTCCTGGGGGGCATCTACAGCGGATTTTTTGCCGTCTCGGAAGCGGCGGCGGTCACCGCCCTCTACGTGCTGCTGGTGGAGGTGGTGATCCTGCGCGAGATCCCGTTGAGCAGGTTACCTGCGACGATGCGCGAATCGATGGTGCTGGTGGGGGGAATCCTGGTGATTCTAGGGGTCTCACTGGCCTCCACCAACTACCTGATCGACGCCGGGATTCCAAGTAAACTGTTTGCCACCATCAAGGAATTCGTGACCAGCAAGCTCACCTTCCTGATCCTGTTGAACCTGTTCCTGCTGGCACTTGGCATGCTGCTGGACATCTTTTCCGCGCTGGTCCTGATGGTGCCATTGCTGCTGCCGATCGCCATCGGTTACGGCATCGATCCGGTCCATCTCGGCATCATCTTTCTGGCCAACATGCAGATCGGCTACTTCACACCGCCAGTGGGCATGAACCTGTTCATCGCCAGCTACCGCTTCGGCAAGCCGGTGCTGCAGATCTACCTGGCCAGCCTGCCCTGGTTCCTGATCCTGCTGATGGCGCTGCTGATCATCACCTACTGGCCCTGGCTCTCCCTGGCCCTGCTCTGAAT
>JAPHTA010000004.1 GCA_026196475.1 Sedimenticola sp. | reverse complement strand
GACATCACCACCGGCACCCTGGGCAAGGCCCTGGGCGGGGCCAGTGGCGGTTACACCAGCGCCCGCCGGGAGATCGTGGAGCTACTGCGCCAACGCTCCCGCCCCTATCTCTTCTCCAACACCGTGGCCCCACCGGTGGTGGCGGGGGCGATTGCCGCGCTCGACCTGCTGGAGCAGTCCGGCGATCTGCACCAGCGACTGGAGCGCAACACCCGCCTGTTCCGGGACGGCCTGCAGGCGGCCGGCTTCGACCTGTTGCCGGGGAGTCACCCGATCGTGCCGATCATGCTCTACGACGCGCCCAAGGCTCAGGAGTTCTCGCAGCGCATGCTGCAACAGGGGGTCTACGTGATCGCCTTCTCCTACCCGGTGGTGCCCGAGGGCCGGGCCCGGATCCGCACCCAGATCTCCGCCGCCCACTCCCGGGATGACCTGGAGTTCGCCATCGAGGCGTTCCGTCGGGTCAAAGGGGAGATGGGTATCTAGCGCCCGTTTGCGGACCCGGTAAACCAGGCAGATCAACGATCTTTCCGCTCCCGGCCCTGGGCGAAAACACCTGTGGCGAATAGAGTGCCGACGCCCGCAAAATCTTTTTAACCGCGAAGAGCGCAAGGAACACAAAGAAAAAGCAAGCCGCTGTATACTCGCGATACTGCACCTGCCGGGTAGTCCGGCAGATCCAGCCATACCACGCTATCTCTTTGCGGGCTTCGTATACTTCGCGGCTAAATCCGGGTATTCGAAAGGTGTTCCGGTTGGTGCCTTTTGCCTCCATTCCATCACCGGGAAATGGAGGCGGTATATCCCTGTATCACTCCTCGCAACCACCATTTTTGTTTATGGCTGGCTTCGCCTATACCGGGTGACACCCCTTTCACCATCCCGGCCTACCCCCTGCCACCATGAAGCTGGCGCAGCAACTCGTAGGCCTCTCTTATCTGGATAAAGCGGTCGCTGTCACCCCCCTTGTCCGGGTGATGCTTCGCCGCCTGCAAACGGTAATGGCGCTGTATTCGTTCCCATGAGGGCATCTCCTCCCCGGTCAGGCCGAGCAGGCACAGCGCCTCGGCCTGGCGCTCGATGGCGTAGTAGCGGTCCCAGAACCGCTGCAGCAGCTTCGCCACATCGGATTCACGGGTCTGTTGCAGATGTTCCCACTCCAGGTAGTAACGGCGTAGCGGCTCATCCCGGGCCAGCAAGGCATCTGCGTCAGAATCCCCCTCTGCCCACGGCAACAGGCGGACGCAGAGGGGGTCGATCTGCAGCAGCAACCCGTCACCGCGCAACTCGTCCTGTAGTTGATAGAGGGCATTCATCACCAGGAAGTGGGTCTGGAACAGACCCAGGTCACCCCGCATGGCGTCATCTTCAAGGGCCGCATCCCGCTGCAGCTGTTTGATCAACTGGTGTTCGCTGAGACCCTCGGGCGAGGTGCGCAGCAGGTGCAGAATGGGTGGGATCAGCGGGTTGTTATGCATCCTGTCATTATCCATACTTTGAGCCCCGATGCAGTGGACGAGGAGCCGACACCCATGTGTACCCTGGTAATCCGTTTCCAGCCCGATCAGCGCTGGCCTTTGTTGCTGGCCGGTAACCGGGACGAGATGCGCAGCCGGGAGAGCCTGCCGCCGGCGGGTCACTGGCCCGGGATGCCAGGGGTCACCGCCGGCCTTGACCGGCTGGCGGGGGGCACCTGGTTGGGGATCAACCGGGAGGGCGTCGTGGCCAGCGTAATGAATCGCGAAGGCACCCTGGGCCCCGCCAGCGGAAAGCGCAGTCGTGGTGAACTGGTACTGAAGGCACTTGAACATACCGATGCGGAACAGTCGGTGCGACAACTGCTGACACTTCCCGCCGGTGACTACCGGGCGTTCAACCTGTTCATTGGTGACCGCAGGCACTGCTTCTGGCTGCGGAACCGGGAGGAAGAAGAGGGGAACCGACTGCAGGCATTTGCCATCGAACCCGGCCTTCACATGCTCACCTCCCGGGAGCTGGATGATACCGGCCATCCGCGTATCGGCTACTGGCTGCCACGCTTCCTGAAAACCGCATCCCCACGCCCTGATCTGGGTGACTGGCGTGGATGGATTGAACACCTCTCAGCCCGCCAAGGGGGTTCCCCACCCCACCCCCACGCGGCCATGAACATGTCGCTGCCGAACGGTTTCTCCACCGTCTCCAGCTCCCTCATCGCACTGCCCCGGGAGGCGGCGCAGGCGGCTCCGGTCTGGCTCTACGCCGACGGCGCACCGGACCGGGCGCCCTTCCTCCCGGTCGACCTGGCAACACCGGAATGATGCTCTGACAGACTCCGGGAAGCGGAAAAAAGCGTCAGAAGAGGCAATTTCACCCATCCAGAGGTAAGATCAAGCAGGGAACCCGTTTCTGCAGACCGGAATCGGGTTGACGGCACAAGGAGAGAACAATGGATACAACCGGACGAAAAAAAAATCTATTGACCGGCCTGGCAGCACTCTGCCTGCTTCTCTTCTCCTCCGCGTCGTTGGCCCAGGAGTGGGTCTATACGGTGGTCCCGGGGGACAATCTCTGGAATTTCTGTGAAAAGTACCTGTACAAGGTGGGCTACTGGAAACAGCTCCAGCAGATCAACGGAATCAAGAATCCGCGCCGCATGCAGCCCGGAACCCGGGTACGGGTTCCAATGGCGTGGATCCGGGTCAATGCCGCCCAGGCCGAGCTGGCTGCGATACAGGGAGAGGTGTGGCTGATGCGGGCCGACGGCACGCGACGGGTGGTGGTGGCGGGCGAGCGGATAGGGCTCGGCGATAGTATCGAAACCGGCACCGACAGCAGTGCGGCGATCCGCTTTGCCGACCGCTCCCTGATGACCCTTCACGCCAACAGCCTGATCCGCTTCGACCACCTCTCCGCCTACGGTGAAACCGGCATGGTGGACTCACGCCTGCGCCTGCAGCGGGGTCGCAGCGACAACCGGGTAACCCCGGCCAGCGGACCTGGCAGCCGCTTCGAGATCCATACTCCCTCGGCGATCAGCGCGGTGCGCGGTACGGAATACCGGCTCTCCAGCAATCCGGCCGAGCAGGCCTCCACCTTCGAGGTGCTGGAAGGCAGGGTCAAGGTATCAGGCGAGCAACGCAGCGAGCTGCTGCCGGCCCACTTCGGCACCAGGGTGGAAGCGGGCGAGCCGCCGCTGCCGCCCCGGGAGCTGCTGCCGGCACCTCGCATCGAGGCCCTGCCGCAGGAGATCGAGCAGCTCAACTGGCCGATCACCTGGCAAGCAGCGGAGGGGGCCGTTGCCTACCGTGCCGAAATCGCCCGTGATGCGTCCTTCATCACCCTCTTGTGGGAGCAGCGGGTAACCGCTCCACGGGTACCCCTGCCAGACCTGCCTGACGGGGAGTACCACTTCCGCGTGCGCGGTATTGATGATATCGGCCTGGAGGGGTTAAACCGGGCTGAGCGGTTCATCCTCGATGCGCGGCCCCAACCCCCGGTACCGCTATCCCCTGCCAATCGCGCCCTGTTCCGGGGTAAGCAGCCAACGCTGCAGTGGAGTGATTCCGAGGACGCCGCGAACTACCGCCTGCAGATTGCACGTGATCCCGCTTTCAAACGGTTGCTGACAGACCAGGAGGGCGTTGAAGGGACCCGGTTCGATGCCGGGGCATTCGGGGAGACCGGTGACTATTACTGGCGCCTCTACTCGATCAGCGACAGTGGCGAGCAGGGACCTGCAGGTGATACCCGGAGTTGGCAGGTGAAACCGATACCGGATCGGCCGGAGACCGGGCTGGAGGTGACCGACAGTGAGATCATCACCTCCTGGCGCCCCGGGGTGGCCGGTCAAAGCTACCGTGTTCAACTCGCCAGCGATCCCACCTTCGAGTCACTGCTGCTGGACGAATCCCTGGACCAGCCGAGCTGGCGGCTGCAGCCGGTCAGCGGCCAGATGCGCTATTTCCGGGTCCGCTACGTCGAACCGGACGGTTACGAGGGCCCCTGGGGCGCCACCCAGCGCATTGAGCCGGCCCCGGACAACAGCTGGATCTACACCCTGGGCGCCGGGCTCCTGGGGATACTCCTGCTGTAGCCAAAACTCAGGCGCAGCGTCGAGGCAGCTGCCCCAGAACCGGGCTGTGAATACGCTCGCCCGGAACCACCGCGCTGCCGCAGCGAAGCGCCTGGCGAAACTGTGCGAGGCTCTCCAAGAAAGCCTCCAGGTGCTGTGCGCTGTGCGGGTCGCGCTGCAGCTTCCGCAGGTGTGACTCCAGCTCCTGTTGGTACTGGAATCCCTGGTTGATTGCCGGATTGGGATGGTAGTGTTTTTGCATCGCAGAGTCTTTTCCGTGCCTGAAAAGGCTGCCATTAAACCGGCTGCATGTTACAGCACTCTTAAAGTCACGCTGTTTCCCGCCCACCTGATCCAGCGCAATCCAGATTCCGTTTCTGCATACCGACGGCCCGGCGGGAAGGTGAAAGGGTCTATAGTTGGGGCAGGAGGTGAAAAATTCCCCTCTGTTGGCAGGATCGTCCAGGATGCACCATGAATACCACGGATAACTCACTGTTACGGCTGGTGGCGATGTACTTCTCCCCCTTCGCCCTGCCCCACCTGAGTGCGCCGCGGGATGCGGACCGGAGTGAGCGCAGGCGTATCCACCGGCTTAACCTGCTCCATCTTCGCCCCTTTCTGCGACGCTATATCTTCCGTTCCGGGCAGCTGGTGGTGGCCTGCTTTATCTTCGCCCTGCTCTTCTCCAGCCTGCTGCCGTTCCCACTGCTGGCGCTGGCCGCCTGTGCCGGTATCCTGCTCTCGATCCTGCACACAGCGCTACTGATCTTTATGCAGCAGTCGGCCAACGATATCGCAAGCCGCAGCAGACCCGGCAACAAAGAGATAGAACGCTGAGGCGCCGCTTCAGAATGGCGCGTGCCTCGGGGTTCGCGGGAAAGGAATCGCGTCACGGATATTCTCCATTCCGGTGATGTAGTTGAGTACCCGTTCAAAACCCATGCCGAACCCGGCATGGGGTACCGTCCCGTAGCGGCGCAGATCACGGTACCATTCCATATCGCCGCTGATACCACACTCCGCCATGCGCCGGTCCAGAACATCCAGCCGCTCCTCGCGCTGGCTGCCGCCGATGATCTCACCGATCCCCGGGGCCAGTACGTCCATCGCTGCGACGGTTTTTCCATCATCGTTGAGACGCATGTAGAAGGCCTTGATCGCGGCCGGATAATTCATCAGCACCACCGGGCGGCCAACATGCTTCTCCGCCAGGTACTGTTCGTGTTCGGATTGCAGGTCGAGCCCCCACTCCGCCGGAAACTCGAAACGCTGGCCGCTGCGCTGCAGGATCCGGATCGCCTCGGCATACTCCATGTGCTCAAACTCACTCTCCACCACGGACTGCAGCCGGGTCACCGCCTGTGGGTCAATCCGCTGGGCGAAGAAGGCCATGTCCTCCTCCCGCTCCTCCAGTACCGCACGGAAGATCGCCTTGAGAAAATCCTCCGCCAGGCGGGCGATCGCCTGCAGGTCGGCAAACGCCACCTCGGGCTCCACCATCCAGAACTCTGCCAGGTGGCGGGTGGTGTTGGAGTTCTCGGCACGGAAGGTAGGGCCAAACGTATAGACCTTGCTCAGGGCCAGTGCGTAGGCCTCGGCATTGAGTTGTCCGGATACGGTCAAAAACGCCTCGCGACCGAAGAAGTCGTGCTCGAAGTCGATCCGTCCCTGGCCGTCCCGGGGCAGGTTCTGCAGATCCAGGGTACTGACCCGGAACAGCTCGCCCGCCCCCTCGCAGTCGCTAGCGGTGATGATCGGCGTATTCACCCAATGGTAGCTGTGCTGGTGGAAATAGTGGTGGATGGCATGGGCCAGGGTGGTACGTACCCGGGAGATGGCACCGAATGCGTTGGTACGCGGCCGCAGGTGGGCCTCCTGGCGCAGGTACTCGAAGGTGTGTCGCTTCTTGGCGATCGGATAGCTGTCCGGATCATCCACCCAGCCATGTACTCTCAACGCCGCAGCCTGGATCTCGCAGGACTGCCCCTTGCCCTGGGACTCCACCAGTCGCCCGGTCACCTCGACCGCACAGCCAGTGGTCAGTTTAAGCACTTCATCATGGTAGTTGGCAAGGCTCTCCGGAACCACCGCCTGGATCGGATTGAAGCCGCTGCCGTCGTAGACATGGACAAAGGAGATCCCGGCCCGGGAGTCACGTCGTGACCTGACCCAGCCGCGTACCGTAACGTCGCTCCCAATGAGTTCGGGGGTGGAGAGAAGATACTTGATATCGTGGTTCTGCATGGCGACCCGCCCGGTGGTGACTGAAGCACCATTATACATCGGCAGCCAGTAGCGGGCAGCGTGCCTGAAGGTCTGGAATCAGCGGCAAATCCGCTTGCGGCAATTCAGGAAGCGGCCTGCCCGATGGCCGGCTGGTCCGGCATCCGCTGCTCACTGAACGCCTGCATCATCTGCCGCGCCTCGGCGCGCAGACGACCGGTGTGGGCCGTGGTACCCGGCCTGCTGTGAATGAAACTCTCCAGGGCTCGAATCGAGCGCTGCGCCTTGTACCACTCCCCGTTCCCCGCCAGTTCAAGGGCATTACGGCTATGGAACTGGTGGGCGGCCAGCAGCTGGAACTCGAGCAGCCTGGCCTGGTGCGCCGCTCGCGCCTCACGCCCCAGCGCAGGTGCAAGCAGGTTGCCGTGCAGAAGGCGAAGAATCTCGTTGCTGCCCGCAACGTAGCGGTTCAATACCTCCTGCGAGGTAACGGCGGAACTATTGGGTGTGGCCTGGCCCTCCGGCTCGCTGCGGGCGCGCTCCTCGGCCTGGCCCACCAGTTGATTGATGCCGGGATAGCGGGGATAGATCTGGTGTACGGTAAAGTAGCGGGCCAGCAGCTCATTGCGCAGCAACTTGCCGAGCCCCGGTGGAAGACCAACGCCGCGGGTGCCCTCCAGGGCGCCTTCAATGGAACGGGTGACTGAAAGTACCCGCTGCACGGCCAGTCGACGGCTCGCCTGGTACTGTTCGTACTTGTGGATCAGGCTGGCCACCAGCAGCAGGAGAAGCAACAGCCCGCCTACCACCAGGTAGACTCGGAGCTGATCGGGAATCCACTCCATCATCGACGGTCACTCGGTCAGTTGTTCCAGGGCTTCCCGCCTGGGAAGACGGGAGAGCCCGCATGGATGGGTACGCTCACGCGTGTTTGCTGTTTATGATCTCCTGCAGCTTGGCCGCCAGCTCCACCGGTTGAAACTTGGGTACATAGGCGTCGGCACCGACACCCCTGCCCAGCTCCTGGTTGGCATCGGCGGAGAGTGACGAGTGCATGATAACCGGTATATCGGCCAGACGCGGATCCTGCTTGATGTTCTTGGTCAGCACGTAACCATCCATCTCCGGCATCTCGACATCGGTCAGGACCACCTGCACGTAGTCGCTGGCCTTGCCGCCGGTGGCTTCCGCCCGGTCGGCAAGCTCCCTGATCTTCTGCCACGCCTCGACACCATTGGACGCGCTCAGGTGCTTGGCACCAATATGGTCCAGGGTGCGCATGATCTGGTCCCTGGCAACCACCGAATCGTCAGCGAACAGGACCGTGATGTCCCGGCCCTCGATACGCTCTATGCCCTCGAACAGCTCCTCGCCCTCACCGAATCCGGAGGTCTTGGCCAGCACCATCTCCACGTCCATGATCATCACGATCCGACCATCCGGGAGTTCGGTCACGGCAGTGACCAGGCCGCCGTGCTGCTGGGCCATCATGTTGGGCGGCACCTTCACATCTTCCCAGGCCAGGCGCACGATGTTATCCACGGAGTGGACCAGGAATCCCTGTACGTTCTTGTTGTACTCGGTAACGATAAGGATGGTGGGTTTCTCGTCGGTGTTTACCCCGCAGAACTTGGGGAGGTTGATAATCGGGATCATGTTGCCGCGCAGGCTTACCATACCCTCAACCGAGTCCGGCATGTCGGGCGCCCGGGTAATCTCCGGCAGGTGCATCACTTCCCGCACCTTGAACACGTTGACACCAAAGGTCTCTTCCCTGCCAGTCACCGTGTCACGCCCCAGGCTGAACAGCAGCACCTCCAGCCTGTTGGTACCCGCCAGCTGAGTCCGACTGTCTACAGAATCAATGAAATTTGCCATTTCGTACCGCCGATCAATGGTTGAGTTAATGCCTTCGCTTCTTATTTTTCGGGCCACATCAACCCGACTGGTTAGGGTATCGGCAACCCGCCACATTGCTTTAGCAAAATTGCACTCCGGAACACCCGCCGTTGGCGGGTTCCGGGACCCGTGGCGGCGAACAAGCACGAAGCCGATTCCCTGGACGGGGGAGTAACCGTTACATGCTTCTTTGAATGAAACCCCGGCCGAAACGGGATTACGTTACAGATCCACGAACGAACCCTAACAACGGGTTAGTCCACCACCTGAACGAGCGGGCCGGGCGGACAACCAGGCACCATTTTGAGCATTGGTTCGCTTAATATTGTCCCCGGAATGCCGCTATGCTTGTTGAGTCGCCGCGCGACCGCGTCAAAAGGAACCGGAGGGAGAGCCGGAAAACCGGTCCCTCGCTCGATTTAGGGGTTACTTGTCAATCAGGTTGAACATGGAACTATCTGCACAGCAAACCGCATTACTGGAAAAGTATGACCGCCGGGATGTCACGGGGCTGATTCGCCTGGTAGACCAGATCAAATGCGCTCCGGACTACATGAACACCTACCGCCGCCTGCTGGCCGGTGAGAGGATATCTTCGTCTGCCCGCCTGGAGGAGCTCGCAGCCGGTCTTCTCGGCGAACTGGAAGAGGCGCTCGACCAGAGCGGAGGGCTGACCATCCAGGCCAGCTATTTCGAGATTGCCGAACAGCTCAAGAAGAAGTTTGGTGAAGCGGTAGCGGATATCTACACCCGTTCCAAGATGCCGGATGACTTTCTAAGCGAAATCCGCAAGAACTGCGACCAGGCCGATGCCAAGAAACTGACCGACGACCTGGTCAACGAGTATAAGGAAGCCCTGGTCCGCATAGAACGTGGCAGGCGCGCAATCATTGATACCCTGCAACCCTACAGCAACCTGCCACTGAAGAACGCAACCCTCCTCAACGACCAGTTCAATGAACTGTACCGGCAGCTCCGGTCCGGCTACAAGTACCTGTCGGTTAAGCCCTACCTGCTCAGGGTGGTGCAGGTGATGCATGGTGACATGCCTCCTCTGCCCGGTGGAGAAAACGACACCGAGCAGAAGGATTTCAACCTCTTCAACAGTTATAAAAGCAGCGGGATCGAACCCTCCCTGGCGCGCCAGGTTGAGCTGCACCTGGCCATCAACACCCTGCTCAAGTACGTGCTGAAACACCAGCTGTTGCCGGAAGATGAGTACAAGAGTATCAGTAACCAGATCTCCTACGTGCTGCAGTACAAAGGGGCGCAGAGCCTGACCCCGAAAGCACGCAAGATCTTCGATGACCTGCTGCTGCAGATCAATCTGGACGAGAAGGCCATTATCAAGCGATTGGCGTCAACCTTCCTCAACGAGTACCTGTGCGCCGAGGAACAGATGCGCATCCGCCACCGTATGATCGAGACGGAGCTGGCCCAGACCAACGAGTTTTTGAAACAGCTTGCACCGGGCGCCGACAAGCTGGCAGAGGATGAGGAGGCCAAGGTCAGGGTTGCCCTGGAAAAGCTGGTCTGTCTCAAGGACGTGTTCGAACTCTCCTCCAGGCAGATGCAGAGTGCCGCGGGAAAACCGTTTTCCGAGCTGGAACGGGCCGCTCTCAGCATCTCGACTGCACTCAGTCCGACGCAGCTTGCCAGCTGGATCAAGACCTATTCGATCCTCTTCTCCAACACCGCCCTGCTCTCGCAAAGCCGGGCGATCGCCAGCAATGACAGCGATATAGAACTGGAGCGGATGCGCAGCCTGATCAGCGACCTGACAACCTACCACCTGATTCAGAACATCGCCCAGCTGAAGGTGGTCGTGGACCGCAACCTGATCGTTCCCGACGAACAGAAGGTCTCCCAGATCAAACAGTTCAGCGATGTACTGAAGGCCAAGCTGCACGGATTGATGGATCACGAGAAACAGAAAGAGCGTTCACTCAAGGAGATGATCGATGAACTGGTGTTCCTGCAGAACGAGTCGACCCAGTTCATCATCGCCGAGACCTTCGAGGGGTTCCAGCATATCGTCGACGCTTTCAACTCCGGCGCCAGTGACTATTTCGTGCGCGACAAGGAGGCCTTGTTGAAGGAGTCCCGGGCGCTCTACAATGAGATTTGCAACCAGTGCCTGAAGGGGATCATCAAGCGCCCCTCGATATTGCGACAAAAGAGGCCGACCGAGTCGCGCCCGGAAAAGAGACGCACCTGGCTGGGCCGCCTCTTCTCGTAGGACCGGATCATCCGGGCACCCGGCCACCAAGACGCCGGATGGACAGTCAGCCCTGGCCGACTATCCGCTTCCGGTAGCAGATCACGGAGTAACCGATCGTGTACCTTTACGCCGGCGAAGCCCTCGCCCGATACGGTTTCGGCAACGATCATCCCCTGGGGCCGGACCGTTTCGTCGCCTTCTGGCAAGCCTTTCTGAAGTCCGGGCTCGGTAGCCGGGTGACAGTCATGGAGCCGGTTGCCGGCCGGCAGGAGGATGCCCTGCTGTTTCACACTCGTGACCACGTGGACCGGGTGCGGGATCTCTCGGCACGGGGCAGCGGCATGCTGGACCCGGATACTCCGGTATTCCCCGGGGTCTACGAAGCGGCACTGGTTGTGGTCGGCACGGTTCTCGATGCGGTTCGGCAGATCATGGACGGCGCGACCGACCGGGCCTTCGTGCCAATTGCCGGGCTGCATCATGCCAGCCGGGCCGCCTCGGCCGGCTTCTGTGTATTCAACGACTGCGCTATCGCCATCGAGGCGCTTCGACTGCGGCACCGGGTACGTCGGGTGCTCTACGTCGACATCGACGCACACCATGCGGACGGGGTCTTCTACGGCTTTGAAGATGATCCTGACCTGGCATTTGTCGATGTACACGAGGATGGACGATACCTCTATCCCGGTACCGGCGCCGCCGGGGAGACCGGGACCGGGCCGGCCGAGGGGAGAAAGCTGAACATCCCCCTGCCCCCCGGCGCGAACGATGATCTTTTCTTCCACCACTGGCCGCAAATCGAAAGTTACCTGGAAAAACAACAGCCCGAATTCATAATCCTGCAGTGCGGTGCCGACAGTATCGCCGGCGATCCTCTTACCCACATGCAGTTCAGCAACCAGGTGCATCGTCACGTGGCGACCTACCTGCGAAGCTACGCCGAAGTGCATTGCCAGGGCCGAATCCTCGCGCTCGGCGGGGGCGGCTACAACCGGTCCCATATCGCCAGCGCCTGGGTGGAGACGCTATCTGCCCTGTGCGGTTCATGAAGACTCGACTCGCCGTGCAGGGGGATTCTGATATACTCCTTTTAGTCGTACTGTCGAATACTCGCCAAACCGAACAATAACAGCGCTGACGATTCCAGTATCCAGATCAATGAACAGAGACCTCTCACAGGCCCCACTGCGAATTCTTCTTGCCTCCGGCGAAGCCCGGTCACTGGCCGGCAGCGGAGAGCTGGCAGAGTTTACCGAGACCCTTTGCATGACACTGGGCACCCTTGGACACGACGTCCGGCTGGTGCTGCCGGCCTACCCTCAGGTCCTGGCCCAAAAGCGCGAGCTGAAGCAGATTGCACGCCTGCGGCTGCCAGGCTGCGATACGATGGCCACGCTGCTGCAGGGCAAGCTGGACAATGGCTGCACACTCTACCTGCTGCAGATGCCGGGACTGTTTGACCGGGAAGGAGACCCTTACCGGGACCCCGAGGGAACCCCCTGGAGAGACAACGGCAGACGCTTCGGACTGTTCAGCCGGGCAGTCTCGCTGCTTGCCATCAACCAGGCCGGACTCAACTGGCAGCCGGACCTGCTGCACTGTGCCGGCTGGGGCAGCGCTCTTCCGGTGGCACTGGTTGCCGGCGAGTGGAACCGGCCGGCCACCGTCTACAGCATGCACCAGACCGCGCATGTAACCCTGGACAGCGACCAGATCACCCCGCTGGCACTGCCGGTGGACCTGCTCAAATCGGGCGCGCTGACCATCGAGGGCGGTTTCTCTTTCGAGCGGGCGGCGGCGATCACCGCCGACAGGGTGCTTCTCCCCAGCAACGGGTACCGGGATGAGCTTCTGCAGACGCCCGGGACTCACCCGCTGTCCCGGGAACTGCTCTCGCGCCAGGAACAGGTTAAAAGCATCTTCAGCGGGATCGACTACCAACGCTGGAGCCCCACCACCGACCCCTTCATCGAACAGCATTTCGACAGCGCTTCGTTCGAGCTCAAGCAGCTCAACCGGAAGCGCCTGTGCGAGCAACTCGCACTGCCAGTCGAAGATGGCAGCCTGCTGCTGGGCTACCTGCCGGACGAGGCCTCTTGGCAGGAGATAGAGCTGCTGAAAGGTCTGATGGAGCGAATGGAGCACTTCCCGTCACTGCATATTGTCGCCTCGGTGGGGGGCGATCACGGCATACGCCAGGCCACTCAGGATCTGGCGAAGGCATACCCTCGCTATTTCACCCTGGGAGGCGCCGGGGACGAGGCCCTGAAACACCGGATTCTTGCCAGCAGCGACTGCCTGCTGTTGCCAGCCCCGGCCTACCCGTCTGCACGGCCTGCCCTGGCCGCCCTCGGCTATGGCACCATCCCCATTGCGCACGCTACCGCGGCGATGCGGGAGTCGCTTACCGATGCAACCGCGGCCAACCTGATGAACGGCGTCGCCAGCGGGTTCCTGTATTCTGAAAACAGGGTTGAACCACTGGCAGATGCCCTTGACCGGGCCACCCGCTTCCGTGCCAAGCCGGCAATCTGGTGGCAAAAGCTAGCCCAGCACGTGATGGGGCAGAGCTTTCCGCCATCCCGGTCGGCAGCAGATTTCATCGAGTTGTACCACGGTGCAATTGACTACCCGGCCGGGAATCCTGTTGCCGGCAGCGTCTGAACAACCCCGTCCGGCATGGTTTGATAGCCCCTGGCGATAGTGTCACCATGTCCGGTAACAGATGTGACAACCACTGCAGGAGATAAAGATGCCCGCCGTCGACAAGCTTTTGAAAAATCTCGCCTACATCAATGGAGAATGGGTCGGCGCAGATGATGGCACCACTTTCCCGGTAACCAACCCGGCCGACGGCAGCGAGATCACCCGCGTACCCTCACTCGGCGCCGCCGAGACGGAGCGGGCCATCGGCCAGGCAGAGATCGCCTTCCACCTTTGGCGCCAGTATACGGCCCAGGAGCGCAGCAACCTGATGCGGCGCTGGTATGAGCTGATCATGCAGCACCAGGAGGAGCTGGCACAACTGCTCAGCCTGGAACAGGGCAAGCCGATGGCCGAGAGCCGTGGTGAAATCGCCTATGGCGCCAGCTTCATCGAATGGTTTGCCGAGGAGGCAAAACGGGTCTACGGCGACATTATTCCGGCCCATGCCCCGGACAGGCGTTTCCTGGTTCTGAAACAGCCGATCGGCGTGGTTGCCGCGATCACCCCGTGGAACTTTCCGAATGCCATGATCACCCGCAAGTGCGCACCGGCGATCGCCGCCGGCTGCAGCGTGCTGATCAAGCCGGCGCCAGACACCCCGCTGTCCGCCCTGGCACTGGCGGCACTGGCAGAAGAGGCCGGCATCCCACCGGGCGTGTTCAACGTTATACCAACCCTGGACGCTGAGGCGGTGGGGGGAGCGCTGACTGCCAGCCCGATCGTGCGTAAACTCTCCTTCACCGGCTCCACCGCCGTCGGCAAGATCCTGATGCGGCAGTGTGCCGACACGGTCAAAAAAATCTCTCTGGAGCTGGGCGGCAACGCCCCGTTCCTGGTCTTCGACGATGCGGACATCGATGCCGCAGTCGCCGGTGCCCTGGCCTCCAAGTACCGCAACAGCGGCCAGACCTGCGTCTGCACCAACCGTTTCCTGGTACAGGAGGGTGTCTACGACGAGTTCGCCGAAAAGCTGGCGGAGGCGGTTGCCGGTCTCAAGGTGGGCCCGGCACAGAGCGGGGACGTCCAGCAGGGTCCCCTGATCAACCAGGCCGCCGTGGACAAAGTGCAGCAACACATCGACGATGCCCTGGCCAGGGGGGCGCGCCTGGTGACCGGGGGCAAGCTGCATTCCCTGGGTGGGACCTTCTTCCAGCCTACCATCCTGGCCGACGTGACCAGCGATATGCAGGTCGCCTGCGAGGAGACCTTCGGGCCGGTCTCGCCGCTGTTCCGGTTCAGGACCGAACAGGAGGCGATCACCCTGGCCAACGACACCCCGTTCGGACTGGCCTCCTACTTCTACGCCCGGGACATCGGGCGCATCTGGCGCGTGGCGGAAGCGCTGGAGACCGGCATGGTGGGTATCAACGAGGGGATCATCTCCACCGCAGTGGCCCCCTTCGGCGGCATCAAGGAGTCGGGTATAGGACGTGAGGGTTCACGTTACGGCATGGATGATTTTCTGGAGATGAAGTATCTCTGCATGGGCGGGCTCTAGCACCCGTTAGCGGGACACCTGCTTCGATTGCGGCTCTGATTTCCTGACACTGCGGAAACGGCGTATCCACGGCTGCTCCAGGCTATTGTTCTGCAGCAGCACTTCACGCGCCACCCGCGCCTGCTCAATACCCTCGAAGCTGCCGGCCAAGACCCCGAACCAGCGATAGCCGAACCGATTGAAAGAGAAGATCGCCACCGGCAGATCGCTGTTCAGCTGGCGTGCCACCCGCTCGGCGCTGTGTCGCTTGTCGCTGCTAAACAGTTGCAGTGTAAAGTATTCCGCGGGTTGCCGGGCAAACCAGTCGTCATCGCCGAGTTCGCTGGCAGACGGGACCGCCGGTACGGAAGCGGCATTGGCCAGCACCGGGTCGGGGTTCGGGATCCCGCCAGACAGGCGGATACTCTCGACAACCACCGAGCGTCCCGAAACCCGGTGCTGCCAGGGGATCGATTCCCGTTTCGCAGCAACCGGATAGCCGGCCACCCGCTGCGAGTTGTCTTCTGCACGCCCGTCCGACACCCGGCTGTAGTCACCCGGCACAGAGGGTGTCTCAGCAAGGACAGGAAAACCGTCGCGGGAGAGTATGGCTGCAGCCTCGGCTGATCCCTGTTCAGCGGCACGGCGGTACCAGCCGATAGCCCTCTCCCTGTCCCGTTCCACCCCGAGCCCCAGCGCATAGGCGGCAGCCAGCCGGAGCTGGGCTTCAATCACGCCCTGCTCCGCTGCCCTCTGCCACCATTGGTGGGCCAGCACCGGATCCCGCTCCATCAACTCGCCCCGGTGGTAATGGTTGCCCAACCGGTACTGGGCCTGTGGGTGGTCGCCCCGGGCAGCGAAGGTCAAAAAGGTGAGCGCGGTGACCGGATCGGCCGGCACACCATGTCCCTCGGAAAACAGGCGGCTGAGCAGGTACTGGGCCCGGGGATCACCCTGCCCGGCGGGCAGTACCGCATACTCGTAGGCTGTCTGCCACTGCTCCTGCTCGAACGCCTGGTAACCCGCTTCGACCGGATCCCCCGGCATTGCCGCTGCCGGTGCCGCCAGTAGGAGCCAGCTCAGGAGCCAGCGGGACCGGGGCCGCTTCATGACTTGACCGGCGGAAACTCCACCGGCGGTGGCCTGACGCCAATACCGGTGGATTCGGCAACAATCGATACCGCTTCGCTGCGTCCCCGCTCGAAGGCCTGCTCCTGCGCCAGTCCATCCTCCGTGGGTGGTGTAAAGTCAGTTTCCGAACGCATGTAGAGGGTCTGGGTGGGGAAGGCAAACTCGACCCCGAGGCGCTTGGCCAGGCGCAGGATATCAAGCATGAAACGGTGCCGTTCACGCAGCTCGGTACTCCACTCCGGAGTCTCCCAGAACACATACAGCAGCACGTTCAGAGCGGAGGCGGCAAACTCGTTCAGGTAGACGTGATAGTAGTCCTTGCGCATGTAGGGATGCTGGCGGATCAGCTCCCTAACCCCCTCGCAGAAGGCTTCGATCCGTTCCGGTGGCGTGTCATAGGTAAGCGAGAGCTTGCACGATAGCCGGCGATAGCGCCGTTCCCCCATGTTGTCCACGTCGGCGGTGATAAACCTGGAGTTGGGCACCGTCACCACCGAGTTGTAGAAGGTACGGATGCGTGTGCTGCGAAAGCCGATCCGTTCCACCGAACCCTCCACACTACCGACGATGACCCAGTCCCCCACGGAGAAGGTTCGATCCATCAGCACCGTAGCCGAGCCGAACAGGTTCTGCACCATGTCCTTGGCGGCCAGCGCGAAGGCCAGGCCGCCCAGCCCGAGACCGGCCAGCAGGCTGGAGATGTCGACATCGATGTTGTCGGCGATAAAGACAAAACCGACCACGGTGACGAAGATCTTCAGGGTCCGAGGGATCAGCGGCACCAGCGCATCATCCAGCTTGCTATCGGTGAGGTGGGCACGCTTGAGCAGGTAGACGGCGACGATATCCACCAGGCGGTAGGCGGTCCAGACCCCGGAGAGGCTGGCCAGGAACTTGACCGCCAACAGCAGCACCAGGAGAGCCGTCTCCTCCAGACCCAGCAGGTTGATTCCGACCCACCAGATCACTGCCATTACCGTCAGCCCCAGGGGCCTCAGCACCTGGTCGGAAAGCTGCTGGTACTCGCTGTGCCGGGAACGGTTCTTCCAGCGGTGCACCAGTCGGGCCAGCAGGAAGGAGACCATCTTGTCGGCCACGACACCAAGCAACACGATCAGAAACAGGCCCAGCCACTGCCAGTTCTGGAGCAGGAAATCGCGCCGCTTCAGCGACTCAGGGATCTGTTGGCGCAGCCGCAGGTGCAACGGCAGGTACTGGTCATCCGCCGCGTCGCCCTTGACCCGGCCACGGTCGCCCAGCTCATCCAGGATCTTGGGCAAGCTGGCCAGCCCCTCCCCCTCGAACAACCAGCGTCCGTCCTGCATCGGCGCAATACGGATGCTGCCGTTACGGTACCGCGCAAAGAGCCAGGGTTCCCCCTGGCTGCGATCGGGAACGCGCTGGGTATCCACCAGGCGGGTACGATCCATCACCTCCAGCAGCATCCAGGCCAGGTCGATACCCCGCTCACGACGCACCAGCTTGTTCACTGCCGAGAGATCCAGCGTGGTGATCGCATCGTCAATCCGGGCCGGATCGCCCCGCTTGATATCGTTCATGGCATGGAGAAAGGTCTCCATGGTGGCACGGGGGGAGCTCAGGGACGCGGGCGGGCCGGCCGCCTCGACGGCATCAGTGGCATTGGCATCAGCCGTTTCCTGCTGGCTCTGGGCGGGCAGCGGAACGGCACTGACGGAAAGGATCAACAGCAGTAGTATCAGACGCCACATCTCGGACAGACTCCCCCTGTTCGCAATGGTCTTGGCCGGGAAACCCTGGCTCGGCCCGGCACCGGACGCGAGCGGTCTCCCGGGGCGAATACTACCTGTCTGCGTCCGGGGTGTCTAAAATCGGGCTAGTCCAAGCTCAACCGGATATTGTCTATCAGCCGTGCCTTGCCGAGGTAGGCAGCGGCAAGAATCACCAGGTCACTATCTTCCGGCCCCGGTTCGCCCAGGTCCCTGGCCCGGCGAATAGCGTAGTAGTCGGGGAGAAAACCCTCTGACTCCAGGTTGCTCAGGGCCTGCTCCTCGAGAAGCGCGAAATCGCGCCGCCCCTGCTGGATACGGCCCACCGTCGCCTTCAGCTGACGGTAGATCGCCGGCGCCAGGCTGCGCTCCTCGTCGGTCAGGTAGCCGTTTCTGGAGCTGCGGGCCAGCCCGTCCACTTCGCGTACCGTGGGCAGGCCGTGGATTTCTATCGGGAAACAGAGATCCTGCACCATCTGCCGGATCACCAGCAGTTGCTGGTAATCCTTTTCACCAAAAACCGCAACGTCCGGCTGTGCCATGTTGAACAGTTTGCACACCACGGTGGCGACACCGACAAAATGGCCGGCCCGGGAGGCGCCGCAGAACAGGTCAGAGAGTCCGGGTACTTCGACCCGGGTCTGCTCCGCCTGGGGCCGCGGGTAGACCTCCGCCACGGAGGGCATGAACAGCAGGTCGGTGGAGACCCCGATCAGCTTTTCCGAATCGTCCACCTCACTACGGGGGTAGGCGGCAAAGTCCTCGTTTTCACCGAACTGCAGCGGGTTGACAAAGATCGACACGATCACCCGGTCGGCCAGGCCACGCGCCTTGCGCACCAGGTCCAGATGCCCCTCGTGCAGGTTGCCCATGGTAGGAACCAGGGCAATGCGCTCACCCGCTGTGCGCCACTTGGCCACCACGTAGCGCAGATCAGCGACCGTTTCCACCGTTCTCATTTGAAGCTGTGCTCCTGTGCCGGGAAGCTTCCATCCTTGACCGCCTGTTGATAGTGCTTGATGGCCTCCGCAACCGATGCGGCGCCATGCAGGAAATTCTTCACGAACCGGGGCGGTTGCCGGGGGGTAATACCGAGCATGTCGTAGATCACCAGCACCTGCCCGTCGCAGTGGGGACCGGCCCCGATGCCGATCACCGGAATGGTCAGCGACTCGCTGATCTCCCTGGCCAGGTCACTGGGTACGCACTCCAGCACCAGCATCTGGGCGCCTGCCTCCTCCAGTGCCAGGGCGTCCTCTTTCATGATCCGGGCCGACTCGTCATCCCGCCCCTGTACCCGGTAGCCACCAAGCTTGTGTACCGACTGTGGCAGCAGCCCCAGGTGGGCACAGACAGGGATGCCATTGGCGGTCAACTGGCGCACCGTATCCAGCTGGGTGGCACCCCCTTCCAGCTTGACCATGTGCGCGCCGCCATCTTTCATCAGGCGACCCGCTGTGCCCAGGGCCTGTTCGGTGGAGCTATAGCTCATGAACGGCATGTCAGCGATCAGCAGGGCATTGCGGCGACCCCTGGCCACGCAGCGGGTATGGTAGACGATATCCGTCACGTCCACCGGCAGCGTACTCTCCTGGCCCTGGATCACCATGCCCAGCGAGTCGCCCACCAGGATTACCTCGACACCTGCATCCTCGATCAGGCTGGTAAAGCTGGCATCGTAACTGGTCAGTACAGCAATCTTCTCCTTTTGCTGCTTCATCTGTATCAGGCTGGCGGTGGTCACATGGGACATGCTGGTTTACCCCGTTTGCTCGCTTTCCACTGTTGATCGGAATCGAATCACTCGTTTTGTGCAGTGCAATATTACAACAGGAGTGGTGCAGGATTGAAATAGTGTTTTCCACTGCGTACCGTGCAGATCTGCTCCAACAGCAGCTGGTAGTCCTGCTCCCGCTCCACCGGGTTGATCTCGGCAGCGTTTATGATAAGCAGTGGCGACCTGTCGTAATGGTAGAAGAAATCGGTATAGGCGTCGCTCAGCCGTTTCAGGTAGGTGGCATCCATACGCCGCTCCTGGGGCCTGCCGCGCTTGCGAATCCGCTCCAGGAGGACATCCAGCGGCGCCTGCAGGTAGACCACCAGGTCGGGTGACGGTGCCTCCAGTGTGACCCCTGCATACACCTGCTCATACAGTTTCAGCTCTTCCGTATCCAGGTTGATACCGGCGAACAGCCGATCCTTCTCCAGCATGTAGTCCGCCACCAGGGCCTGCCGAAACAGGTCCCTCTGGCGCAACCCCTCCAACTGCCGACTGCGCTGGAACAGGAAGTAGAGCTGGGTCGGGAACGCGGCCTGGCTGCCGTCGTTGTAGAATCGCTCCAGGAAGGGATTGCCCTCCGCATCCTCGAGCAGGGTCTCGGCGGCAAAGCTCTCCGCCAGACGTTTTACCAGGCTGGTCTTGCCGACGCCAATCGGTCCCTCCACCACGATATAGCCGGGGGGTGTCGCGGCCTTTTCACTCATAGGGCCGCAACCCCTGTTTCGGGCACTGTCCAACCAGTGTCGCCAGCGCTCCAAGTCCCGGTATCACGAGATCGGGAGCGATCTCCTGCAGCGGGTAGAGTACGAATGCCCTCTGCGCCATGCCCGGGTGGGGTATGGTCAGTCGCTCGCCCTCCATTTTCAGGTCTCCATACAGAAGCAGATCCAGGTCCAGGGTACGGGGTCCCCAGCGTTCGTTCCGCACCCGACCCTGCTGCTGTTCTATCGCCTGCAGCAGATCCAGCAGGGGAAACGGCGCCAGCCGGGTCTCCAGCTGTACCACCCCATTCACGTAATCCGGCTGGCCGACTGGCCCCATCGGCGACGAACGATAGAGACCCGACTTTTTCAGTAGCGTGACTTCCGGCAATGTGGAAAGGGTTTCCAGTGCCTGCCTGACCTGTCGTACGGGGTCGGACAGGTTGCTGCCAAGGCCAATGTAGGCGATTGCCGGATGCTGCATGAAAGGGATTCAATCGCCGGAGGGGGTCCGGGGCGCCGACCTGGAGGGACGCTTGCGTCGCCGGCGACGCTTTTTCGGAAGTTCGCCACCGTTTCCGGCCTGGTTGACCATCTGGCCACGGGTCTCCCCATCGCACTCCTGGAAACGGGTCCACCAGTCAGCCAGCTCCGCGTCGATCTCCCCCGCCTCTGCACGCAGCAGCAGGAAATCGTAGGCGGCCCGGAAACGGGGATGGGTGAGCAGGCGGTGGGGACGCTTCCCGGCCCGCTGCTCGAAGCGGTGCTGAAGGTTCCAGATCTCGCGCATCGGCAGACTGAAGCGCTTGGGCAGGGAGACCCGGTCGAGCTGCGCCATCAGGACATCGTTGCCGGCCTGCTGCATCGCCGGTAGCGGTGGTTCGCCCGACGCCCGATAGCGTTCCGCCAGGAGCCTGACTGGCTCCCATAACAGCACCGCGAACAGAAACGCAGGAGTGACCGGTTTCCCCTCCCGCACCCGCAGATCGGTGTTGTGAAGCCCCCGGTTGACGAAGGTGATCGGGAATTCGTGATCCTCGTGCGCCAGGCTCTCCTCGGTGGCCGGAAACAGCTCGGCAAACAGGCCGTAGTGGCGCAGCTTCTCGAAACTGTGCAGGGCGACCCCGGCCATGAACAGCTTCAGTACCTCCTCGAACAGCCGCGCAGGGGGTACACTCTGCAACAGCGATCCCAGTTCAAACAGTGGCTTCTCGCACGCCTCGTTGATCATGAAACCCAGCTTGGCAGCGAAGCGCACCGCCCGCAGCATGCGTACCGGATCCTCCCGGTAGCGGGTCTCCGGATCACCCAGCAGCCGCAGGACCCCCTGCTCCAGGTCCTTCACTCCGCCGGCATAGTCCACCACCGAGAAATCCTCGATGTTGTAGTAGAGGGCATTGATGGTGAAATCGCGCCGCAGGGCGTCCTCTTCAATGGTGCCGTAGATGTTGTCCCGCACCAGCATGCCGTTCTCGCTCTCCCGGTCACCGGGGCCGGATTCGTCCTGCATGCTGCGGAAGGTGGCCACCTCTATGATGTCACGTCCGAAGTGGACATGGGCCAGCCGGAAGCGGCGCCCGATCAGCCGGCAGTTGCGGAACACCTCCCTGACCTGCTCCGGCGTGGCATCGGTGGCCACGTCGAAATCCTTCGGCTCCCGGCCCAGCAGGAGGTCGCGCACGCCGCCACCCACCAGGTAGGACTGGTAACCGGCACTCTTCAGACGATAGAGCACCTTGGTGGCATGCTCGCTGATGTTGGCCCGGGAGATAATGTGCTCCGGGCGGGGGATGATATGCGGTGTAGCTATTTTGACTATTCCTTCTCTACTTCAAACATTGGACGGCGACAAGAGTGTACAGAATGCTGGATATAAAAAAAATGGCCAGAACCGCTTGAGCCAGATCCCGGCATGGGTATAATACACCGGCCTACGCGCAAGGCTCCCTTCGTCTAGCGGTCTAGGACTCCGCCCTCTCACGGCGGCAACAGGGGTTCGAGTCCCCTAGGGAGTACCAATCAAAAGCCAGCTAATCAAACGGTTAGCTGGCTTTTTCTTTTCCCGGAATGCTGTCCGAAATGGGTAGCGATTTCTCATCGCGGGCCCGTGCCAGGTACTACCTCGACCTCCACCGTCATGCGCTGGCGGACCGCGATCAGGCCCTGGCCCGGCTGGCCTGAGTAACTGTTGACGCTATCGGCCTCGGCCGGCCACGCCATCTGAAAAAAACAGCTGATTCTATGAATTAGCTGATTTTCCCAGACAGAACGTTTAATTACTTGGGGCACCTCTGATCAAGTCATGGATCGGTCAGCTTCCCATAAAAACGGCTCCCGAAGGAGCCATTAGTGGTATCAATAGGAACTGTCAGTGTAAATCAAAGCTTTCGGTTCCAAGGAGAGCGCAATTACTTTTCCCCCATACTCGTACCCGGCTTCATTTCAACCATAATAACATGTGTTGGCGTCTCCCCGAGGTTCTCACCGATATGTGTTTGATCATCCGAATAGAGCACGTCACCAGTCTTGAACTCACGCATGATGATCTTGCCATTCGGTAGCGTTATCTTCCGACTAAAGGGGGCAAGCGCATAGAGTACGAATGCCGGGTGGCTGTGCTCATGCGTCTTTTCCCCGGGTTGATCCTTGTAATCAAGCACCCTGACTTTATCGTTCTCAAAGAGAACCTTGTATTTATCGCCATCTGAAACAACAGGATCCTGCGCAAATAATGGCATCGCCGCGAATGACAGCGTGAATATGACAAGCATATTTTTCATTTCAATTCCTTTGACTACCAATAGGCCAGTGTGGGAACTTGATATTCACCCGTATCGAATTGCTCGACTGGTAGCCTATAGAACCGACCAGGGAGGTCGTGACCATGCACACGCCCATGTGCATGCTGAACAAATATAGTGCAGGGGCAAAATTTTACAATGCTGGCATATAGTTACTGCCACAAGCAATTAGAGGATTAAGACCCCCGCCGCCAGGCGTGATAGCGTTCGACCCACCGTAACAGCTTCTTCGGCGCATGGGCCCGTTTCCAGTTGCCGGCGGTGAACTTGTTGGCCTCGCTCCAGGTGGGATAGATATGGATGGTGCCGAGGATTTTGTTGAGGCCGAAGCCGTGGCGCATGGCGGCCACGAACTCGGCGATCAGATCGCCGGCGTGCTCACCCACGATGGTAGCACCCAGGATCCTGTCCTTCCCCGGGACAGTCAGCACCTTGACGAACCCGCGTGCCTCTCCATCAGCAATCGCACGATCCAGGTCATCCAGCTCATAGCGAGTCACCTCGCAGGCTACCCCACCCTCCTTCGCCTCCTGCTCGTTAAGGCCGACCCGGGCCACTTCCGGATCGGTGAAGGTGGCGAACGGAATTACCGAGTAGTCGACCCGAAATTTCCGGAAAACACCGAACAGGGCGTTAACCGCCGCATACCATGCCTGGTGGGCGGCGGTGTGGGTGAACTGATAGGGGCCGGCCACATCACCACAGACATAGATGTTGGGGTAGTTGGTCTGCAGGAACTCGTTGGCCTCCACCGTGCGCCGCTCACTGATACGCACCCCCAACGCCTCCAGGCCGAATCCGCGGGTGTTGGCGACCCGCCCCACCGCCACCAGCACCTTATCGAACGAAACTTCGTGCTCCTCCCCGTCCCTTTCCGCGACCAGTATCTGCTCCCCGTCGCGCTGCAAGAAGGCCTTTGCGGTATGTCCCAGGCGCAGATCCACCCCCTCGCGGAGAAACTGCTGTGCCACCGCCTCCGACACCTCCGAATCCTCCCGGATCATCAACCGGGGAGCCATCTCCACCAGCGTCACCCGTGCGCCGAAGCGGGCAAAGCACTGCGCCAGTTCGCAGCCGATCGGACCGCCGCCCAGTACCAGCAGGCGTTGCGGCAGTTCTCGCAATTGCCACAGGTTGTCCGAGGTGAGGAAATCGATTTGATCCAGGCCCGGGATCGGTGGCACGAAGGGGCGGGCGCCGGTCGCCACCACGATACTGCGGGTGGTCAGGGTCTGGCCGTTGACCTCCACTTCATAAGGCGACTTGATCATTGCCTCCCCCTCGATCACCTCCACCCCGAGCCCGCTGTAGCGCTCCACCGAGTCGTGTGGCTCAACCTGCTTAACCACCCCCTGCACCCGCTGCATGATCTCGGCAAAATCGAACTTGGCACTGGCCGACCGGAAACCGAACTCCTTTGCCCGCCGGGTCTGTGCCAGAAAGCGGGCGGAACGGATCAGCGCCTTGGAGGGGACGCAGCCGGTGTTCAGGCAGTCGCCTCCCATCCTGTGCTTCTCGATCAGGGTTACCTTCGCCTTAACGGCGGCGGCAATATAGGCCGAGACCAGACCGGCGGAGCCGGCTCCGATCACCACCAGGTTGCGATCGAAACGAGCCGGTTTCGGGTAGGCCCGAAGCGCCTTGCGCGCCTTGATTCCCTCCAGGATCCTGCGCGCGATAATAGGGAACACCCCGAGCAGTACGAAGGAGAGCACCAGGTCCGGCGACAGGATTCCGGAGAGGGCCTCTATCTGTCCCAACTGGGTACCCGCGTTTACATAGACAAGGGTCCCCAGCAGCATGCCGACCTGGCTGACCCAGGCGAAGGTCAGGGTCTTGAGGGGGGTCAGGCCCATCACCAGGTTGATCACGAAAAAGGGGAACAGGGGCACCAGGCGCAGGCCAAAGAGGTAGAATGCACCGTCCTTCTCCACGCCACGATTGATCGCCTTCAGCTTGTCGCCGAACTTATCCTGTACCAGGTCACGCAGCAGGAAACGGGAGATGAGGAAGGCCAGGGTCGCCCCCAGGGTGGAAGCGAACGAGACCAGCACTGTTCCCCAGAACAGGCCGAACACCGCTCCCACCACCAGGGTCATCACCGCGGCACCGGGCAGGGAGAGTGCCGTGACCACCACGTAGACCAGGAAAAAGAGCGCCGCAGTCTGCAGCGGATGGGTATGCCGATAGCTCTCCAGAAGGGCCTGCTGGGATTTCAGGTACTCCAGGGTCAGGTACTGGCCCAGGTCGAAAGTAAAAAAACCGGCGATCAGCACCGCCAGTACCAGCAACATCACTATCCGCTTTCGACTCATTCTGCTCCCTCGGGTCATCAACATTTGTTATGACAGTGGACCGCCATACGACTCTTTTTCTTTCGCCGGAGGCCGAGTCCCGGTAGAGAGGGCCACGCGCCCCCTTGGCTCCCCGGTGAAAAAAATGCTTCAGTCAGGGATAAATATTCAATTCCCGGTGCCGGCTTGCGTATAATGCCCTGCTTTATCCCGACTTTAACCCGAACCAAGAAGCCTGGCGATCCATGGACAAGACCTACGACCCTCACAACCTGGAAAAACGCTGGTATCAGAACTGGGAGGAGCGCGGTTACTTCGCCCCTGCCGAGGATGCCGACAGCGCCAACCCCTACTGCATCATGATCCCCCCGCCCAACGTGACGGGCAGCCTGCACATGGGCCACGCGTTCCAGGACACCATCATGGATGCCCTGACCCGCTACCACCGCATGAAGGGTCAAAAGACCCTGTGGCAGGCCGGCTCCGACCACGCCGGCATCGCCACCCAGATGGTGGTGGAACGGCTGATCAATGCCGAGGGCAAGACGCGCCACGACTATGGCCGGGAAAAGTTCCTGGACAAGGTGTGGGAGTGGAAGGCCCAGTCCGGCGGCACCATCACCAGCCAGCTGCGGCGCATGGGCGCATCGGTGGACTGGGAGACCGAGCGCTTCACCATGGACGAGGGACTCTCGGAAGCGGTGAAGGAGGTGTTCATACGCCTTTACGAAGAGGGACTGATCTACCGCGGCAAACGCCTGGTCAACTGGGACACCAAGCTGCACACCGCGGTCTCCGACCTGGAGGTGCTGTCGGAAGAGGAGAACGGCTTCCTCTGGCACATGCGCTACCCGCTGACCAATGGCCAGGGTCACCTGGTGGTCGCCACCACCCGGCCCGAGACCATGCTTGGCGACTGCGCGGTGGCGGTACATCCGGGGGATGAGCGCTACAAGCACCTGCTGGGCGAGTTCGTGGAGCTGCCCCTGACCGGGCGCCGCATCCCGGTGATCGCAGACGACTACGTGGACCCGGAGTTCGGTACCGGCTGTGTCAAGATCACCCCGGCCCACGACTTCAACGACTACCAGGTGTGGCTGCGGCACCGGGACGAAAATGCGATCGCCGATCAGCCCCACGGTGGCCTGATCAACCTGTTCACGGTCGACGCCGCGATCCGCGACCATGAAGAGGGGGAGAACCCTGTAATTCCGGCGGCCTTCATCGGCCTGGATCGCTTCGATGCACGCAAGAAGGTGGTGGCCGATCTGGAAGCCCGGGACCTGCTGGAGAAGATCGACGATCACAAGCTGATGGTGCCCCGGGGCGATCGCTCCGGCACCGTTATCGAACCCTTCCTTACCGACCAGTGGTATGTCAAGGCAGAGCCCCTGGCCAGGCCGGCTATCGAGGCGGTGGAGAACGGCAGTATCCGCTTCGTGCCGGATAACTGGAAGAACACCTATTACGAGTGGATGCGAAACATCGAGGACTGGTGCATCAGCCGCCAGATCTGGTGGGGGCACCGCATACCGGCCTGGTACGACGAGGAGGGCAACGTCTACGTCGGCCGCTCCGAGGCCGAAGTTCGCGAGAAGCACAAGCTGGCCGACGACTACCCCCTGAGCCAGGACGAGGATGTGCTGGACACCTGGTTCAGCTCCGCCCTGTGGCCCTTCTCCACCCTGGGCTGGCCGGAGCAGACCGATCGCCTCAAGACCTTCTACCCCACCAGCGTGCTGGTCACCGGCTTCGATATCATCTTCTTCTGGGTCGCCCGCATGATCATGATGGGGATCAAGTTCATGGACGAAGTCCCCTTTAAAGAGGTCTACGTGCACGGCCTGGTACGGGACAGCCACGGCGACAAGATGTCCAAGTCCAAGGGCAACGTGCTGGACCCGATCGACCTGATCGACGGCATCGACCTGGAGACCCTGGTCAGCAAGCGCACCAGCGGCATGATGCAGCCGCAGCTGGCGAAGAAGATCGAGAAGGCGACCCGCAAGGAGTTCCCGGACGGCATCCCCAGCTTCGGTACCGACGCCCTGCGCTTCACCTTCGCCTCCCAGGCCACCACCGGCCGCGACATCAAGTTCGACATGGGCCGGATCGAGGGCTACCGCAACTTCTGCAACAAGCTGTGGAACGCGGCGCGCTACGTGCTGATGAATACCGAGAACAAGGATTGCGGCCAGTCCGGCGGCGAGATGGAGCTGAGCATGGCCGATCGCTGGATCCTGTCGCGCCTGCAGTCCACCATCGACACGGTGTCGGAAGCGATCGAGGGCTACCGTTTCGACCACGCGGCAAAGGCGATCTACGAGTTCACCTGGAACGAGTACTGTGACTGGTACCTGGAACTCTCCAAGCCGGTGCTGACCCGGGAGGACGCCGCCGAGGTGGCCAGGCGGGGAACCCGCAACACCCTGGTCCGGGTGCTGGAGCAGCTGCTGCGCCTGAGCCACCCGATCATGCCCTACATCACCGAAGAGATCTGGCAACGGGTCGCGCCCCTGGCCGGCTGCGAAGGCGAGACGGTGATGACCCGTCCCTACCCGCTGGCGGACGGGAAACGGGTGGACCCGGCCGCGGTCGAGGAGATGGAGTGGGTGATGCAGTTCATCCTCGGTATCCGCAAGATCAAGGGTGAGATGAATATCGCTCCCGGCAAGCCACTACCGGTTCTTCTGCAGAACACGGGCGACCTGGACCGGACACGCCTGCAGCGCAATCGCCACTACCTGGACTTCCTGGCCCGCCTCGAGTCCGTATCCCTGCTTGAGCAGGAGCAGGAGCCACCGGAATCGGCCATCGCGCTGGTCGGCGACATGCGCATCCTGATTCCGATGTCGGGACTGATCGACAAGGCAGCGGAGCTGGCCCGGCTGGAGAAGGAGATCGGCAAGCTGGGTGAGAATATCCGCCGTATCGAGGGCAAGCTGGAGAATCCGAAATTTGTCGACAAGGCCCCTGCAGCGGTGGTACAGAAGGAGCGTGACAAGCTGGCCGGGGAGATCGCCGCGCGCCGGCAACTGGAGCAACAGCTGGAGAAGATCCGGGCGCTATGACGTCGCCAGGGCTATTATTATCGGGTAACCAGGTGAGAGAACGGGGCCATGATCTCTATTGATGAGCAACACCAGGAGCTGAGAAACCGGCTGTTCGAGATCCGCCAGCAGCACCGGGATCTGGATGCCGCGATCGCCGCGCTCTCCGAAGCCCCGTACCGGAACGAACTGCAGCTGAAACGGCTGAAGCGGCGCAAGCTGCTGCTGAAGGACCAGATCACACGACTTGAAGACGAACTGATTCCGGACCTGGATGCGTAGGCCGGGCCGGACTGGAGCGATGAAGCAATGAAGATCACCCGACTGAACGAGTGCCAGGCAGTCCCCGTCAACATGGAGGGCATCAAGGGCGTGACCAAGCAGGTGCCGATCGGCAAGGTCGACGGAGCACCCCACTTCTCGATCCGGGTATTCACCCTCGAACCCGGCGGTCACACACCGCACCATTCACATGAGAGCGAACACCTCAATTACGTACTGGAGGGGAGCGGCGAAGCAATGGAGGGAGACACCCCCCACCCCATTCGCCAGGGCGATTACCTGCTGGTGAAACCGCACGAGGTGCACCAGTACCGGAATACCGGGGAGACCCCGCTGGTCTTCATGTGCATGGTGCCCAGCGCCTACGAATAACGGCTGACAAAGCCCGCTTCGGGCTGAACAAACTGTTAAGCAAATTTAACAGTGGGTTACAGCACAACAGTAGGCCGTCTTGCAGAAAAACCCTATCTTATTGTTTTTACGTTTAATTTATGAATTGGCACGGGTTATGCGAACCTGGTTACAGGTACGCTGTCAATTCAGGATCATGAAGCAGAACAGACCACAAAATAGAACCCGGCCGCAATCGGAAGGCGCGTTAGCAAAAGACGCGGCAACCCGTCTCAGCAGCAATCGCCTGGAGGCAGAAAACCGCTGTTTTCAAGGTACCGGAGGGGTCAGCGAGGGGAACAGTGGACTCGGTTTCATCCCCGCCTTTCACGACTGCCGTTCGGGCCGCAACGTTATCTCCCGCTACGCCGATGGAACACCGTCACCGGTACACATGATGGATGGCCTGCCGGCGGAGTGGATTGACGAGTACGACGAATCGGGCCACGCCCTGGCGGCGCGCGAGGGCGTGATCGCCGGTTTCCTGCGCAACGGTCTCTTCTACACCCGGGAAGAGGCTGCCCGGGCCGCCTGAGTATCGCCCATATTTCCGTTCCCGGCCGCCAGCCGTTTCAACACGTGGGCGGTGGCTACCATGGCAAAGCCGGCGGTAACCGACATGACGGAACCGAACCCGCCACAGTGCAGCCCGCCCGCAGAACCGCCTCCCTCAGGCTTGACACTGCAGACACCGCCTTCCCCATCCGGGTAACAGGGCTGCTCATCGGAGTAGACACAGGCAATATCAAAACGACGTTTCGGATTGCTCGGAAAGCCGTACTCCTTGCGCAGCAGCTTACGGGTCTTGGCCAGTAGCGGGTCGTGCTGGGTGCGGTAGAGATCGGCCAGTCGAATCTTCAGTGGATCCACCTGGCCACCGGCTCCACCTACTGTCAGCAAGCGGATCCGCGCCCGACGGCAGTGAGCGATCAGCGCCGCCTTGGTTCTGAAAGCGTCGATGCAGTCCACCACGAAGTCCAGCGGGCCATCCAGAAGCTGTTGCAGGTTGTCGGGGGTGATAAAGGCATCATGGAGGGTCACCCGGCACTCCGGATTGATGGCGAGTACGCGCTCCGCCATGGCATCCACCTTGGCTCGCCCGAATTGCCCCTCGATCGCATGCAGCTGGCGGTTGACGTTGGACTCGGCCACGTGATCAAGGTCTATCAGGGCAAGTGCCCCTACCCCGCTGCGGACCAGCGCCTCGACCACCCAGGAACCGACCCCCCCGATGCCGATCACCGCCACCCGGGCGTTGGCGAACCGGGCCAGGCCTTCACGACCGTAGAGGCGGGTAATGCCGCCAAAGCGTCTTTCGTAATCCATCTTTTCGTTCTCTTGCACTCTTGGCCTGCCTGGAAACTGCGAATCACCTGGCAGGGGCGATTCGGGAGGCTCATTCTACGACCGACAGCGGCATATCCCAACCGCCGGTTGACCCGCGCCGGTGAGCTGGGCTAAGGTGAATATACCGATCGGTATATTTTAGAGGCGTCATGGAAACGAAAGGCAGCCGCACGCGCCAGCTAATTATTGACAAATCACTTCAACTTTTTTCGGTAAAGGGCTATTACAACACCTCCATCAGCAACATCCAGGAGGCCACCGGACTGACCAAGGGGGGCCTCTATGGTCACTTCGAAAGCAAGGAGTCGATCTGGTACGCGGTCTACGACGAGGCGGTCAGACGCTGGCACCAGGTGGTGTTCGAGCAGGTCAACAGCATTGAAGATCCGCTGCAACGGATCGAAAAGGTGATCGAAAACGATGTCATGAACTACCTGGGGCAGCACGTATTCCAGGGTGGCTGCTACTTCCTCAACGCCCTGGTGGAGCTCTCCGGCCAGTCACCGGCGATGAGCCGACACATGCTGCGCGGCTTTATCCGTTTCTCCAAGCTTCTGCAACAGTGGCTGGTGGAGGCGGAAACCGCCGGTCTGATCAAGCCGGGTCTTAACCATCGCGAGATTGCCAACTTCATCTTCATCTCCCTGAACGGCGCGGCGGCACTCTACGCCGTGACCCGGGACGACAGCGTATTGCGACAGACAAACTCCCAGCTGCAGCACTACGTCCAGCAGTTGAAGCGGGGCTGAGTAAGCCACCGGCGCTCAGGCCGGGTAAAAATATACCTTTCGGTATATTCGAGTCAGACCATCGAGGCACACCCCGCCGGTGGGACGAAACAACAATGGAACAACGGACAGCGTCATGAACAGACATCTTCAGCGGATAAAAAACCTCCAGCAACGGCTGATCAGCGAGGGCCTGGGTTCGGCCCTGCTGTTCTACTCCCGGGATATCTTCTACTACACCGGGATCGCCCAGCCGGCCTACCTGACGGTCTTCCCCGACGACTACCGGCTGTTCGTGCGCAGCGGTTACGCCCATGCCCTTCAGACCGCCGGTATCGAGGCCTCCCATATCTGTGAAGAGCGCCGCCTGGATTTCATCTACCAGGAGTACTTCTCCTACCTCTGGAACAAGCGCATCGGGCTGGAGCTGGACCTGCTGCCGGCCAACCAGTATCTCAGCTACCAGGCGCTGTTCCAGGGCTTCGAACTACAGGACGTCTCACCCCTTGTACTGGAGCAACGGGCGGTCAAGGAGCCCTACGAGATCGAACAGATCCGGCGCGCCGGTCAGGTGGTTCAGGCAGGTCAGCAGGCGGTAATGGAGTCACTGCGCCCCGGTATTACCGAACTGGAACTGTCGGCGCTGATCGAACACCGCCACCGACTGGCCGGACACGAGGGGGGCGTGTTTCTGCGCCACCCGGACCTGCCGCTCGGGATGGGCCCGATCAGTTCCGGCGGAAACCTGGAGAAATTCACCGGCATCGTCTACTCGGTAACCGGGGTGGGCCTCAGCCCTGCCCTGCCTATCGGCCCCTCGAACCGGATCATCGACGAAGGGGACACGGTGGTGGTGGATATTCCCGGCATGGTCAACGGCTACCATGCCGACCAGTCGCGCAGCTACGTTGCCGGCAGCGGAAATCGCCGCCTGCGGGGGATGTACCGGGACCTGCGGGAGATTGCCGACTGGGTTATCGAGTCAATCACGCCAGGCATGGGCTGCGACCAGGTCTACGATCTGGCGCTGGAAAAGGCACGGGAGATGGAGGTTGAAGAGCGTTTCATGCGCTTCACCGGTGACAGCCGCTGCCGCCTGATCGGGCACGGCGTCGGGCTCGAGGTCAACGAGCCCCCGGTGCTGATCGCCAACAACCGGGCTACCCTGCCGGACAACTGCGTACTGGCGATCGAGATGCACATGCTGGACAAGCGGGCCGGGTTGGTGAAAATAGAGGACACCGTGCTGGTCAGCAGCGCGGGCAACGAGATCCTGACCCCCGCCTCGCGCGATCTGTTCGAGTCGGCGGCGATGGCCAGACAGAGACAGGTCGCCCTATGACAACAGAGCGCATTGCGCTGGTGGGTGCCGGCGCTGCCGGCGGCGCCCTGGTGCTGGCACTGTACCGGGCCGGTTACCCGATCGAGGGTATCGCCAGCCGAAGTATTGAATCGGCCCGCCGCTGCGCAGAGCGAACCGGCACCGTGCTGGCCAGCGATGATCCGGCCCGGGTGGTG
>JAPHTA010000005.1 GCA_026196475.1 Sedimenticola sp. | reverse complement strand
GGCGACACGCCAATGCTGGAACTGTTGAGCAGGATCAATGGAAGAACCCGGGTAATCGATAGAATAGCGCTGGACGGGCTCAGTGACGGCCGCAGCCACTCCCTGGAGTGGCGGCGGGACGACAATGGACAGATCGAGGTGCTGGTGGATGGCACACAACGGGTACGTGTCCGGGATCACTCGTTCCGCTACCCGTTCCGACAGCTCTCAATTCTGAACCGGGCAGGTGACTTCGCCGTTGGCAGTATTCTCCTGCACGGCGGCTGAGGGAACGACTGATAAGTGACCCACTGGGCAAAACGCCTTTTACCGGGCCGGTTCGACCGGCCCGGTGCTTGAAGCAGCGAAGCAAGGGGCGTATACCTTTAATTCGGATACAGCAGTGGGGATACTCGACCATGATCAGACAGGCAGCGCTTGCCATTCTTTGCGGGCTTTCACTTCTTCTTGCATCGTTGCCAGCGGCTTCAGCCGAACCGGGTATCTCCCTGGCCGAGGCGATCAATATCGCCGGCCGTCAGCGCATGCTCAGCCAGCGCATCGTCAAGTCCTACCTGCAGATGGGACAGGACATACGCTACCGGGTCGCCAGGCGACACCTGCAGAGTTCGATCGTACTCTTCGAACAGCAGCTCAACATGCTGAAGGCGTTCACTGACGATCCGGAAACCAGCCGGGGACTGGCCCTGGTGGAGAAGCTCTGGGCACCGGTCAAGGCGGTCGCTACCGGCCCGGTCAGACGGGAGAATGCGAAGAAGCTGCGGGAGGACGCTGAGCAGCTGCTGGCCGCCGCCCACCAGGTGGTATTGATCCTGGCCGACCAGTCGGGTACCGAGCAGGGCCACCTGGTCAACATCGCCGGCCGCCAGCGCATGCTGAGCCAGCGCATGGGCAACCTGTACATGCTGATGAGCTGGAAGTTTGACGACGAGCTCTACCAGCAGGACTACAAGGTCGCAACCCGTGAGTTCGACGAGGCCCTGCAGGAGCTGATCAACTCCAACGAGAACACCCCGGAGATCAGCGACCTGCTGCGCCGGGTCCAGCAGAACTGGAACATGTACAACCTGAGTAACCGGATGGACGGCGACCACTTCGTGCCCGGCCTGGTAGCGCGCATGCTGGACAAGATCCTGACCCAGATGAACCAGGTCACCGGCCTCTACGCGGCACTTCCCCGGGAATAAAAAATCTACTCGAAGCGCGCCCGGTCCAGCCCCTCCAGCATCTCCTGCGTCACCTCGCCGTGGCGCAGGATCCTCACCCCCTTGTGATCCTGCATGAAGGCATTCGCATCCTCCTCGCTCTCCAGCGGGATCAGCTCGTGTCCCATCGGCCCCAGCACATCGGAGCCGATCACGTACCAGGCCTGTTGCGCATCGATCAGCGCCAGGCTGTAGTACTCGGTGACACCGATGGTGACAATATTCTCCGCCTGGTGACCGGGCGCCCAGCGCGGCAGATCCAGCAGATACTTGTAAAGATCCTTGGCCCCGTCGAAGTGGTGCATATGGCCATCACGGTACTGCACGCTGGCCACCCATGAGGGGTACTTGGCCACGAACATACCGCATACCGGACAGGTATCCCGGGGTCCCGGCGGCGGCAGCTCAACCGTTTCAGCGGAGCCGTTCCCCGCTAACAGCAGAGAGAGCACCAGCAGCACGCACTTTACGATCTTCATGACCAACCCTTCACCTCGCTCTTGTCAATCACAACCCGGACAGGCGGCCTCCCGGCCGCCGATCCGGAGCATGCCTCAACTGGCATCATGCTTCATCTTCATTTTCATCTTTTTCTGCATCATTTTCACTTTCTCGGCACGCCGCTTGCGGATCATCATGGTGTCCTTGGCCATCCCCAGGTAGGCGGCAGTCAGCGCATCATCGAAAGACCCAAGCTCCCCGCCATGTTCGGACTGCGCCGCTTTGGCCGCATCCGCAGAGGCGAAAGCCATCTTGCTGTTGGCGGTCATGGTCCCTTTCAGGCCGGATCCCACCAGGTAGGTGGCCTTGCTCACCTCTACCATCGGCTTCACCTTGTCAGCAGCAGCAAAGTCGGCGGCATAGATTGCCTTCGGACCACGGTCCAGGTTGAGCGACAGGCTGATCGCCAGGCAGTGAATGGAGCAAGTGCCGTCCACCAGGCCGTCGTCATACTGCACCAGGTGCCGGCTATGGTTCCACATGGTACGGTTCATGCCGCAGTAGGGGCAGTGAGGATACTTCTCCAGCTCACCGTTCAGCGGCTCGTTGTCCGGTGCCGTCTTGGGGATAAACTGCAGCGGCGTACCGTCCCCCTGGCAGCTGTCACCGGCGGACTTGACCCAGCCCTTGCCGGGCATCATGGCGCCGATGCCGGGACCGGCACTGACCGTGCCGGCGACACCGCCGAGCCCGGCCACGGTAAGCATCTTCAACATGCTGCGGCGATCGATTTTGTGGTTGTCACACATGGCGTCTCTCCCAATCAATGGTTTCTGCGGTTGAAATTGTTCCGAACAGGTCCCTACCGCACACAGGACATGCCCTGTCTGATCACAGCACTTCGTGCAGAAGTGCCTCCAGGCGCTCTCCCGGTACCCCCCCCAGCAGGCGGGTATACAGCCGGCCATCGGGATCCACCAGAAAACTGACCGGCAAAGCATCAACACCGTAGCGACGGGCCACCTCGCCCGTGGCGTCGAGCAGCACCGGGTAACTGAGTTCCAAGTCACTGGCCACCCGGGCAACCCGCTCCCGCGGCTGTTTTATGTTGACCGCCAGCACCTCGAACCTTCCCCCGGCGAGGCGACGATAGACCGGCTCGGTGGCGCGCAGTTCCTGCAGGCAGGGCGGGCACCAGTCGGCCCAGAAATGGATGAGCAGCCACTGTCCGCGCTGCATGGCCGGCACCTGCAGCTTCTGCGCCCCGAGGGACGGCAGCTGGAAAGGGGGAATCGGCTCACCCCGGGCAAGCGTCTGCGGTGTCTGCTGACAACCGACCAGCAGCAACAGCACACTGGCCAGAAACGAACGGAAACGGCACCGGGTCACCACCACACCCCCTGCATCTGCAGGCCGGAGCCGAGTACGCTCCAGGTGGCCACCAGGTAGAACAGCAGGAACATCCCAAGGGCGAGGCGGGCGAAGCCTCGGCCCCGCTCGGCTACCGCGCCGCGCAGGCTCTCGATATGCCGCCAGGGCGCGGTGATTCCGGTGGCCAGGGCGGCGGCAGTACCGACGAACAGCGGGATATAGAGCAGGTAGCCGGCATAACCGTGGCCCGACTTGAGAATACAGAATGGACAGTGGTGCTGGGGGTGCTCGTAGATGTAGGGCGAGAGCACCGATACCACCGCCACCAGCGCCGCGGCAAACGCCACCACGGCCAGCAGACTGAACAGGGTGCCACTGACGGCGCCCTGGCGGCGCAGGAACAGCAGACCGGTAACCACGACCGCCGCACCACTGAGATAGAGACCGCCCATCGAGAGCGCGGGCGACACCGAGGTCACCTCCGCCGCCACCCCCTGCGCGCTGGTGGAGAAGAGGGAGCCGCAGCAGGAGGTGATGATGTCCGGTTGCAGGTTAAGAAAGTAGCGCAGCTGCAGGTAAGCCTCGGCCACCACCAGTGGCACCAGCCACAGTAGCAGCCAGTACTTGATACGGATCAGGGGGTAGTCGTAGCCCCGGTTGTCGAGACCATTCAGGGAGAGCCAGACGGCCCCACTGAAGAACAGTCCGATCTTGAGAAACAGGGTCGGCCAGCCCCAGGGATTGGCGTTCAGTACCCCGGTGGCACACATGGCACCGACGAACTGCCCGGACATCGCCTCGGCGTTGTAGACGAACAACAGCAGGGAGACCAGCTCCGAGGCGAACACCCAGGCCAGCAGTGTGGAGATCAGGTAGGCACGACGTTCCAGGCGCAGTTGCAGCTCACTGCCACTCCCGATATCCCAGTGGCGCAGCAACTGGAGGGCGAAACCGCTGGCCGACAGCAGCATCAGGAGGACCACACCCGAGACCAGGATCAGCGCCATGATTGCCGGGTTCAGCAGCATGCTCAGCCCTCCAGAACCTGGCCGTCACGCAACTCGATCACCCGGTCCACCACCGGGGAATCGAACACCACGGGATCGTGGCTGGTGATCAGCACACTCTTGCCGGCCCGCCTCAGTTCGGCCACCTCGTCCATGAACACTTTTGAGAGGCGGGTATCCAGGTTGGCAGTGGGTTCGTCGGCGATCAGCATCTGCGGGCCGTTGATCAGGGCCCGGCAGATCGCCACCCGCTGGGCCTCGCCACCGGAGAGCCACTGCACCGGGCTGTGTGCCCGTTCGGTCAGTCCGTACTGTTCCAGCAACGCGCTGGCCCGGGCGACCAGCTCGCCCCGCTCGGGGGCCAGCGGGTAGGCCGGCAGGATCACGTTATCCAGCACCGAGAGCCCGCTGATCAGGTTGAACTGCTGGAAGATAAATCCGAAGGTGTGGCGCCGGATGTCGGTGAGAAAGCGCTCCGGCAGGCCGGAGAGCATCTGTTCACCCAGGTGAATCCGGCCGGAGGTGGGACGCGACAGGCAGCCGATCATGGAGAGCAGGGTGCTCTTGCCAGAACCGCTGGCCCCCTTCAGACAGGTGATCCGGTTCGGCTCGATGGTCAGGGTGACACCGCGAATGGCGCAGAATTCGTTGGGGCGGTCCTGGTTGTAGACCTTGCGCACGTTATCCAGTGAGATCCGCATGGCTGTCACCTCATCACCGCATCGGGATCGGTGATCGAGACCCGCCAGATCGGCACGATGGTCGCCACCACGTAGGGAAAGACGGTGAAGAAGAACAGGGTGGCCAGTTGCAGGCCATCCACCTGTGGAGTGAGCCGGAACGCCGGATAGAGCACCGCCCACCCCTTCAGCACCGGTTCAAACAGGCTGGCCGAGGCGTAAAAGACATGCAGGTAGGCCAGCAGGTAGCCACACAGGAAAGCGGTCAATGAAATCACCGCCCCCTCCCAGAACTTCATCTGCAGTACATCACCGGTCTCCCAGCCGGTGGCCTTGAGGATAGCGATTTCGCGCCGCTCTTCGGCGCTCAGGCCGGAGGCACGGTCCCAGGCGAAGATGACAAACGCCAGCACCGCCCCTGCCAGCAGGATGAACAGGATCCCCTGTCGCCAGGAGAAGATCGCATCGTAGGTGCGCTGGATCTCCTGCTTCAGGATCGGCCGGGTATCGGGGAGGCGCTCCGCTACCTTCTCCGCGATCTTGCTCACCTCGCGCGGGTTGCGCACCGAGAGCACGATATCGGTAAACCAGCCCGGCCCGATCCCGAACAGGGCCCGGTAGGTGTCCGTTGACATCAGCACCAGGTCACTGCTGAACAGCTCGCTGTCGCTCTCCAGCAGTTCCCGGATGCGGAAGCTGTAGGTGTCCCCGTCGTGTCCCCGGAAGCTGATGTAGTCCCCCGGAATCACCCCCCGGGTGCGGGCGATGCCGTGACCGATGATCACCTCCGTCTTGCCCAGCCCCAGCCCGTCGTCCGCCATCAG
>JAPHTA010000184.1 GCA_026196475.1 Sedimenticola sp. | reverse complement strand
GTAATGGAAAAGATAACCGGTCTGGATATTGCGAACCCAGCCGGCAAAGCGACCGATGGAACGCGCGGAGCCATTGATGATCAGGCCGTCGATCAGACCCTTGTCACCGATGCTCCACAACAGCTGACCGATGCCCCTGCTACCCCCGGCAAACAGCGCCTGATAGGCCTCGTCAAAGCCGTACTTCTTGTCCAGGATCTGGTAGATACCCACGCTTTCGAAGCGCTTCTTCCAGCTCTCGGCCAGGGCCGGCTTTTTCATGTAGAAGACGAAGGCAACCGCGACGCCGGCGGCGGCCAGCAGGGTCGGCAGCGCGAACAGACCGTGGGTGAAGAACGACCAGGTTCCGTGGAAGCCGATTGCGGCCAGGGTGTCATGCTCCGGCAGTACGAAGATGGCATCCTTGAACCAATCACCGAACACCATGTCCCCAACCGTGAACATGCCGATAAACAGGGAAGGTACGGCAAGCAGGATCAACGGGATCGTCACAACCTTGGGCGACTCGTGCAGGTGAGCCCTGGCATGCTCATCACGCGGCCCCTCGCCGTGGAACACGATGAAGTACATCCGGAAGCTGTACAGTGCCGTGATAAATACGCCACAGACGACCGCAAAGTAGGCGTACCCGGAGCCTGCGATGGTGGAGTGGTGCACCGCCTCGATGATCGCGTCCTTGGAGAAGAATCCCGAGGAACCGGGCAGTCCGATCAGGGCCAGCGAACCGATCAGCGAGGTTATCCAGGTGATCCGCATGTACTTGCGAATACCGCCCATGTTGCGGATATCCTGGTCGTGGTGCATGCCGATAATCACCGAGCCGGCAGCCAGGAACAGGAGCGCCTTGAAGAAGGCGTGGGTCATCAGGTGGAACACGCCGGCAGCGTACGCAGAGACACCCAGTGCCACCATCATGTAACCCAACTGGGAGAGCGTCGAGTAGGCGACGACCCGCTTGATGTCGTTCTGCACCACGCCGATCAGGCCGGTGAACAGCGCGGTGGTGGCCCCGATTACCAGGACAAAGGTGAGCGCGGTCTCGGACAGCTCGTACAGTGGGGACATGCGGGCCACCATGAAGATACCGGCGGTCACCATGGTCGCGGCGTGGATCAGGGCCGAGATCGGGGTCGGGCCTTCCATCGAATCGGGCAGCCACACGTGCAGCGGAACCTGGGCTGACTTACCCATGGCACCGATAAACAGGCAGATGCAGATCACGCTCATCAACGACCAACTGCTATCCCCGAACAGTGAAATCTGGGTATCCGCCAGACCCGGCGCTGCCTTGAACACCTCGGCGTAGTCCAGGCTGTTGGTGTACATGGCAACTGCCGCAATGCCGAGAATAAAGCCGAAATCACCGACCCGGTTGACCAGGAACGCCTTCAGGTTGGCGAACACCGCGCTCTCGCGCACCGACCAGAAGCCGATCAGCAGGTAGGAGACCAGACCCACCGCCTCCCAGCCGAAGAAGAGCTGTAGGAAGTTGTTCGACATCACCAGCATCAGCATGGAGAAGGTAAACAGCGAGATGTAGCTGAAGAAGCGCTGGTAGCTGTTGACCCCGGCCAGGCTGTTGCTGGGCCAGTTCTCCTCGTCATGTGCCATGTAGCCAATGGTATAGATGTGGACGCAGAAGGAGACGAAGGTCACCACCACCATCATCATGGCGGTCAGCTGGTCCACCAGGAATCCAATCTCCATGCGGAGCCCGTCACTTACCATCCAGGTGTAGACGCTGTCGTTATAGATGCCCGTGGTTCCATTGATGAACTGTACCAGCACGTAGATGGATAGCAGGGCTGACAGGCCGACACCACCGCTGGTAACCCAGTGTGCCCCGGCGCGACCGATGCGTGAACCTAAAAAACCGGCGATGATTGCGCCAATCAGGGGCGCCAGCACGATCATGAGGTATATCGTTTCCATGCTTAACCCTTGAGAGTATCCAGATCTTCTACGTTAATGGTGCGCCGGTTGCGGAACAGCACCACAAGAATCGCCAATCCGATGGCCGCCTCTGCTGCCGCAACCGTCAGGATAAAGAATACGAACACCTGCCCGGCGCTGTCCCCGAGAAAATGGGAGAAGGCGATAAAGTTGATATTGACGGCAAGCAGCATCAACTCAATACACATCAGCAGTATGATGACATTCTTCCGGTTCAGGAATATGCCGGTGATGCTGAGTGAAAACAGTATTGCGCCGAGTATGAGATAGTCTGAAAGTGCGATCATGTCGATTCCCGTCAATCCTCTGCTTCCATCTTGACAACCCGCAGGCGGTCAGCCTTTTTCACCTTTACCTGAACAGAGGGGTCCTGAAACTTGGTTTCCGGCCGCTTGCGCATGGTCAGCCCGATGGCAGCGATAATGCCCACCAGCAGGATCACCGCCGCAATCTCGAACGGGTACATGTAGACGGTATAGAGGACGCTGCCGAGTGACTCGGTGTTGTTGTAGTCAGCCGCCTGGGCAACCGGCGCCGGAACCTTGTCCAGCCCGAAGTTTCCGGGACCGACAACCATGAACAGCTCCACCGCCATCACGACCGCCATCAGCAGGGCCAACGGCATGTGACGGATGAACCCGGCACGCAGCGTGGCCAGGTCGATATCCAGCATCATCACTACGAACAGGAACAGCACCATGACCGCCCCGACATAGACCAGGATCAGCACAATCGCAAGGAATTCCGCCTCCGCCAGCAACCAGATACCGGCGCTGGAAAAAAACGCCAGTACCAGGAACAGGGCGGAATGCACCGGGTTGCGGCGGGTAATCACCATGGTGGCTGCGAATACCAGGATCGCGGCGAAAACATAAAAGACGAACTTCTCGAATGTCATGGATCAGTCCAGTTTCAGATATAAAAAAGCACGTTACCGGTACTTGCCGTCTGCACGTATGCATTCAGCCAGAGCCGATTCATGTTTGTCACCATGCGCCAACAGCTTCTCCTTGGTCATCACGGCATCGGTACGATTCTCAAAGTGGTATTCGTAGATCGGCGTCTCCACGATTGCATCCACCGGGCACGCCTCCTGGCAGTATCCACAGAAGATGCACTTGAACATATCGATGTCGTAACGCGAGGTCCGCCGCGAACCATCCGGCAGGGGTGGAGCCACCTCGATGGTAATGGCCGCAGCCGGACAGGTTGCCTCACACAGCTTGCAGGCTATGCAACGCTCCTCGCCGTTCTCGTAGCGGCGTAGCGCGTGCAGGCCACGGAAGCGTGGCGATATGGGCGCTTTCTCCTCCGGGTACTGAACGGTAAATTTCTTTTTGAACAGGTATCCGCCGGTAACCCTCATTCCCTTGAGGAGCTCCAGCATGGCCAGACTTTTGATGTAATCGCGTAGCATTTTCATCATTTCATCCAACCTCAGCTAAACCAGGCAAATTGGTAGACAACCATCAGTCCCACAACCAGGATCCACACGATGGTGATCGGAATGAACACTTTCCATCCCAGGCGCATAATCTGGTCATAGCGGTAGCGCGGGAAGGTGGCCCGGAACCAGAGGAAGAAGAAGCCGGTGAACATTGTCTTCAGAAACAGCCAATGAATCCCGTCACCCAGCAGGAACACGCCATCCACCCAGCTCGCCGGTAGCGGCGACAGCCAACCGCCCAGGAACAACAGGGCTGTCAGGGCAGAGATGAGAATCATGTTGGCGTACTCGCCGAGGAAGAATACCGCGAACGGCATGCCGGAATATTCCACGTGGAAGCCGGCGACAATCTCCGACTCACCCTCCGCCACATCGAACGGTGCGCGGTTGGTCTCCGCCACACCCGAAATGAAGTAGATCAGGAAAAGCGGCAGCAACGGCAGCCAGAACCAGCCGAAGATTCCGGCATCACTCTGCTGTGCCCTGACAATCTCGCCCAGGTTGAGACTTCCCGCGGCGACCAGCACGCCTACCAGGGCAAACCCCATTGCGATTTCGTAGGCAACGATCTGGGCCGCCGAACGCATGGCGCCGAGGAAGGCGTACTTGGAGTTGGAGGCCCAACCGGCAATGATCACACCGTAGACGCCGATGGAGGTAAGCGCCAGTATGTAGAGCAGGCCCGCATTGAGGTCCGCAAGAACCAGGCCTTCCGAAAACGGGAACACTGCCCAGGCCGCGAGCGCCGGCCCCAGGGTCAGTAGCGGCGCAATCAGGAACAGGGTCTTGTTCGCCTTGGTCGGGATCACGATCTCCTTGAACATCAGCTTGACCGCATCCGCGATTGGCTGCAGCCACCCCTTCGGCCCCACCCGGTTGGGTCCGATACGGACCTGCATGTAACCGATAAGCTTGCGCTCGGCGTAGGTGAAATAGGCGACGCAGAGCATCAGCGGTGCCACGATCACCACGATCTTGATCAGGATCTGAAGAACGATCAGGTTCGTGCCGAGCCATTCCCAGAGAGCTATCAATGATTCCATCGCTTAAACCTTCTCCAGGGTCACTTCGCCAAACGGGGCGCCGAGAGTCTCGGTACCGGCCAGGGCCGCCGGAATACGGGCGCAGTCGTCGGGTACGTTAAGGTCAATGATTACCGGCAGACGGGCACGCCCGCCATCCTGCACCGCGACTGCCTCGTCGCCCTCCGCAAGACCCTGGCGTGCCGCCTCGCCGGGGTTGATGTAGATACCGGCAGTGATCGCATCATGGGTCTTCTGCAACGAGGCAGCATGGCGTACCAGCGGATCCAGCGCATAGATAGGCACATCGCCAATACGTTGCAGCGTACCCTCTGAAACCGAAAGCGTAACGTCGCCGGCTGCCGCAGGTTCCATGTTGTCAGGCTTGCGCTCAGCGGTGGCCTGACGAATTTCTCCAAGAACCTCATCGGAGCTGACGTAATCAAAGCCCTCCAGCTCCAGCAGGTTGCCGAGCACGCGAAGAATCTTCCAGCCGGGCCGGGTGTTGCCGGTGGGCGTGATGGCACCTGAAAAGGTCTGCAGCATGCCGGCCGCGTTGATGAAACTGCCGGAAGTCTCCACAAACAGTCCCATCGGCAGCAGTACATCAGCCGCCGCATCCAGGCTGTCACTGCGATAGGCGCTCAGAGCGACCACGAACCCCGCCTCTTCGAACGCCTTTGCTGCCTGTCCCGGATTCCAGAAATCACAGGCGGGATCAACGCCCATCAGGAGATAACCCTGTTTCGGCTGCTCCAGCATGCTGCGAGCATCGCTACCGTCGGAAGCCACGGCACCGACCAGGTGCGCGCCCACGCTGTTGGCCGCCTCCGGCAGGAAACCGAAGGTAACCGAGCAGACTTCCGCGATAGCCGCGCCCAACATGCGCAGAATGGAAAAGTCGGGATGCGCGGTAGCCAGGTTACCGAGAAGAACGGTCCCCTGCTTAGCCGTTTTCAGCTGTTCGGCAATCCGCTGGTGTGCTTCGCCCACCTGCGCTGTATCAATGAATGCACCACTCGCCCCTGCAGCTTTTGCAATTGCTGCCAGCTCCCCAACCATGCCGGCCGGTGTGGTGACCTGCTGCTGCGCAACGTAGTTGAGATCGATCTCGAACGGATTGAGGAAACTGATAACCGCCCCCTCCAGCGCCGCCTTTCTCAGGCGGTGTGCCAGCAGCGGCTGCTCCTTCCGGACATGGCTACCGACGACAAGGGCCGCGTCAACCCGTTCAAGATCCGCAATCGACTGTCCCAGCCAGGGCAGTTTCGGTCCCTCGCCGCGGAAATCACCCTGGCGTAGCCGGCTGTCAATTGCCTGGCTGCCGAGACCATCAGCGAGTTTCCTGGCCAGGTAGAGTTCTTCCAGGGTAGAACCCGGGGAGAGCAGCAGTCCCAGGTCGGGCGCTGCCTTTTTCAGGCCCTCCACCGTAGCGGCCAGTGCTTCATCCCAGCTCGCCTTTGTCCATTCGCCATCGCGCTTGATCATCGGGGTTGTCAGGCGCTCTTCACTGAACACACCCTCGTAACTGAAGCGGTCGCGATCCGAAATCCAGCACTCGTTGACCGACTCGTTGTCCTTCGGGTGCACCCGGATCAACTCGTTGCGTCGCACGTGGACGTGGATATTGGAACCGACCGAATCATGCGGCGCAATGCTGTCCCGTTGAATCAGTTCCCAGGCACGGGCCTTGAATTGTGATGGCTTGGAGGTAAGAGAACCGACCGGGCAGACATCGATGATATTGCCCGACAGTTCCGAATCGACACTCTTCTCGACGTAGGTGCCGATGGTCATGTGCTCACCGCGTCCGGTGGCACCCAGCTCCCGGATACCCGCGATCTCGGCACCGAAGCGGACACAGCGGGTGCAGTGGATACAACGGGTCAGGTCGGTCGTGATCAGGGGACCGATATCCTTGTCCTTGACGATGCGCTTGCCTTCGACAAAGCGGGAGATGTCGCTGCCATAGCCCATCGAGACATCCTGCAGCTCGCACTCACCGCCCTGGTCACAGATCGGACAGTCCAGCGGATGGTTGATCAGCAGGAACTCCATGGTGCCCTTCTGTGCAGCCAGGGCCACGGGTGAGCGGGTAAACACCTTCATCCCGTCGTTGACCGGGGTGGCACAGGCCGGAAGCGGCTTCGGCGCCCGTTCCACCTCCACCAGGCACATTCTGCAGTTGGCGGAGACGGACAGCTTCTTGTGGTAGCAGAAACGGGGGATATCGATACCCGCGGCATCGGTCACCTCGATCAGCATCTGACCCGGGGTCGCCTGTATCGCCTTGCCGTCAATCTCGATTGTTATCGTCTGGTCTTCAGACATTGATTTAGTTCTCTAACCAGTAGCCGTAAGTAACGTTGAATACAGGGGGGAGGCGTCAGCCGACCATGCATTTCTTGTGTTCAATGTGGTAAACGAATTCATCCCGGAAATGCTTCAGCATGCCCTGCACGGGCATCGCCGCCGCGTCACCCAGGGCGCAAATGGTGCGACCGGCAATCTTCTGGGTCACATCATCCAGCAGGGCAAGGTCCTCCGGACGGCCCTCGCCGCGTTCGATGCGGCTTACCACGCGATAGAGCCAGCCGGTACCCTCCCGGCACGGGGTACACTGGCCGCAGGACTCTTCAAAGTAGAAATAGGACATGCGCTCCAGCACCTTGACCATGCAGTTGGTGTCATCAAGCACGATCACCGCGCCGGAACCGAGCATGGATCCCGCCTTGGCAATGGCGTCATAGTCCATGGTCAGGTCCATCATCTGCTCGCCCGGAATCACCGGCGCCGACGACCCACCCGGAATCACCGCCTTGATCTTGCGCCCGTCCTTCATGCCGCCGGCCATCTCCAGCAGTTCGGAGAAAGGGGTACCCAGCGGGATCTCGAACACGCCCGGATTGTTCAGGTTACCGGAGATGGAGAACAGCTTGGAGCCGCCGCTGTTCTCAACACCCAGCTGCTTGAACCACTCACCCCCCTTCTCCATGATGACGGGAATGGAGGCCAGTGACTCGGTGTTGTTGATGATGGTCGGGCGCCCATAGAGTCCGAAGTGGGCGGGGAACGGCGGCTTGTAGCGCGGCTGCCCCTTCTTGCCCTCAATCGACTCAAGCAGTGCGGTCTCTTCACCACACACGTAGGCTCCGCCGCCGAGATGGGAGTGAAGCTGGAAATCGAAACCGGAGCCGAGCAGGTTATCACCCAGGAATCCCGCTTCGCGCGCCTCCTTGAGCGCTGCTTCGAAGCGTTCGTACGGTTCCCAGAATTCACCCCGGATGTAGTTGTAGCCGACGGTCGCGCCGATTGCGTAACCGGCAATAACCATCCCCTCGATCAGCTGGTGGGGGTTGTAGCGCAGGATGTCCCGATCCTTGAAGGTACCCGGCTCGCCCTCGTCCGAGTTGCAGACCACGTATTTCTGGCCCGGGGCATTGCGCGCGATGAAGCTCCACTTCAGCCCGGTGGGAAAACCGGCGCCGCCACGGCCACGCAGACCGGAGGCCTTGACCTCCTCGATCACCTGCTCCGGCGGAACCTTCTCCTTCAGAATGCGGGTCAACGCGGAGTAACCGCCACGGCTCTGGTAGGTCTCCAGCAGCCAGGGACGCTCCAGGTCGTTGTTTCTCAGACAGACTTCATTCGCCATAACGCTTACTCCAGCCCGTCAAGAATGGAATCGACCAGCTCGGGCGTCAGATTCTCGTAGTACTTGGTTCCGATCTGGAACATCGGCGCCCCACCGCATGCGCCCAGGCATTCCACCTCTTTCAGGGTGAACTTGCCATCCTCGGTGGTCTGGCCCAGCGTGATACCGAGCTTCTGCTCCATGTGCTCGACGAGCTTGTCGGAACCGTTGATCATGCAGGAGACGTTGGTACAGACGCAGACCTTGTGCTTACCGACCTTCTTGTGCTCGTACATGGAGTAGAAGGTGGCTACTTCGTAGACCGATATCGGCGGCATATCCAGATAGGCAGCCACCTGGTCCATCAACTCCTGGCTCAGATAACCCCCGTTGTCGTCCTGCACAATGCGTAGCGCGGCCATCACGGCTGACTGCTGCCAACCCTCGGGATACTTCGCCACCCAGGTATCAATCTCCTGCCGGATCTCGGCGGAGAAGAGGTTCTCCTTGTTCTCCGTCGGCTTGACGGTGGTCATTGGTGAATTCTTGAAACCCATCAGCGATCAATCTCCCCGAACACAACATCCATGGTGCCGATCACCGCCACCACGTCAGCCAGCATATGCCCCTTAGTCATCTCGTCCATAGCGGCCAGATGGGCAAAACCGGGCGCACGAATCTTCAGCCTGAAGGGTTTGTTGGCGCCATCCGAAATCACGTAACAGCCGAACTCCCCCTTCGGCGCCTCGACGGCTGCGTAGGCCTCACCGGCAGGCGTGCAGTAACCCTCGGTAAACAGCTTGAAGTGGTGGATCAGGCTCTCCATGTCCCCTTTCATGTCGGCTCGGGAAGGCGGCGAGACCTTGTGGTCCTCCACAATCACCGGGCCCGGATTCTCGCGTAACCATTGCACACACTGCTTGATGATGCGCACCGACTGGCGCAACTCCTCGACCCGCACCAGGTATCGGTCGTAGCAGTCGCCGTTGACACCAATCGGGATATCGAAGTCCATCTTGTCATAGGCGGCGTAGGGCTGCTTCTTGCGCAGATCCCAGGCCAGACCCGAACCACGAACCATCGGCCCACTGAAGGAGAGCTGCTTGGCCCTTTCCGGCGATACCACGCCGATCCCCACGGTACGCTGTTTCCAGATCCGGTTGTCGGTCAGTAGCGTCTCGTATTCATCCACCAGGCCGGGGAAACGGTTGGCAAAATCTTCGATAAAATCAAGCAGCGAACCCTGCCTCGTCTCGTTTTTGCGGGCGATGTCCGCGTCACTGCGGAACTGGTTGTTGGCGTAGCGAGGCATAACATCCGGCAGGTCGCGGTATACGCCACCCACCCGGTAGTAGGCCGCGTGCATGCGCGCGCCAGACACCGCCTCGTAGCAGTCCATCAGGTCCTCGCGCTCACGGAAAGCGTACAGGAAGACCGTCATGGCACCGACGTCCAGTGCATGC
>JAPHTA010000393.1 GCA_026196475.1 Sedimenticola sp. | reverse complement strand
GGGACCCAGCAGGAGGCCCACCGCCAGGGGCACGGCGATCGGCAGCAGGGAGGGCAGAACCATCTCCTTGATCGCCGACTTGGTCAGCATGTCCACCGCCCGTGAATAGTCAGGCTTGGCGGTCCGTTCCATGATCCCCGGGATCTCCTTGAACTGGCGTCGCACCTCGCGCACGATGCCGCCGGCGGCACGACCCACCGCCTCCATCGCCATGGCGCCGAACAGGTAGGGTACCAGGCCGCCAATGAACAGGCCGACGATCACCAGGTGGTTGGAGAGATCAAAGGTCATCTCCTGGCCGGTGTGCAGCGACAGCTCACGGGTGTAATCGGCGAACAGCACCAGCGCGGCCAGCGCGGCGGAGCCGATGGCGTAGCCCTTGGTCACCGCCTTGGTGGTATTGCCCACCGCGTCCAGCTCGTCGGTGGTATTGCGGATCTCGTTCGGCAGTTCGGCCATCTCGGCAATGCCACCGGCGTTGTCGGTAATCGGGCCGTAGGCGTCAATCGCCACAATGATGCCGGTCATCGACAGCATGGAGGTGGCGGCGATGGCGATGCCGTACAACCCGGCCAGGCTGAAGGAGATCAGGATTCCGGCGCAGATCACGATCAGTGGTGCGGCGGTGGAGCGCATCGACAGGGCCAGCCCGGCGATGATGTTGGTGCCGTGGCCGGTGGTGGAAGCGGCGGCCAGCTGGCGCACCGGCTTGTAGTCAGTGGAGGTGTAGTAGTCGGTAACCACCACCAGCGCCGCAGTGATGACCAGCCCGATCAGCGCCGCGCCGTACAGATCCATAACGGCGAAGGCCTCGTTACCCCCCATCAGCCACTCGGTAACCGGGTAGAAGGCGAGGGCGGATAGCAGCGCCGACACGCCCAGGGCACGATACAGAGCGTTCATGATCTTGCCCCCCTCTTTCACTGACACGAAGAAGGTGCCGATGATCGAGGTGATGATGGAGATACCGCCCAGGACCAGAGGCAGCAGGGCGGCGTTCGGGCTGTCCGACAGCACCAGCGCACCCAGCATCATGGTGGCGATGGTGGTGACCGCGTAGGTCTCGAACAGGTCAGCGGCCATGCCGGCACAGTCGCCCACGTTGTCCCCCACGTTGTCCGCGATCACGGCAGGGTTGCGCGGGTCGTCCTCCGGGATACCTGCTTCAACCTTGCCCACCAGGTCGGCACCCACATCCGCACCCTTGGTGAAGATGCCGCCGCCGAGACGGGCGAAGATGGAGATCAGGGAGCCGCCGAAGGCAAGTCCGATCAGCGGCGCAAGCCGGACCGGCTCGCCGGCCGGTGCCAGGTAGACCAGTATGGCGTAGAAGCCGGCCACCGAGAGCAGGCCGAGACCGACCACCAGCAGGCCGGTGATGGCGCCGCCACGGAATGCCACGCCCAGGGCCTGGTTGAGACCGCTCTTGGCCGCCTCGGTGGTGCGGGAGTTAGCGCGCACCGAGATGTGCATGCCGATATAACCGGCCAGGCCGGAGAGAATGGCGCCGATAGCGAAACCGAACGCGGTAACCGCGTCAAGCAGACCGTAGATCACGGCAAACAGGATCACCCCGACAATGCCGATCGCCATGTACTGGCGGTTGAGATAGGCCGACGCACCCTCCTGGATGGCCAGGCTGATGCTGCGCATCTCGTCGGTACCGTCCGGTTTGGCGAGCAGCCAGCGTATTGAATACGCGCCGTAGGCGATAGCCCCCAGCGCGCATAACAGTGCAAAAACAAGAGCCGATGTCATGTGTACCTCCCAAAATCATTTTGATTCAGGCCGGGCCACTGTTGTTATGGTCGTATGGAGATAACCCGGCTACTGCTCGCCAGGCAGGAGTACTTGCAGCGTCGGATTGTTATAGTGACTGCAAGCGAACGTTCCGTTTTCTCTGAGACATCTGTACCTGTCACTGGCAAGCGGGGACATCCTAGTCCTGACGGAAGAAGCGGGATAATCAGTATTCGCTTTGCAACAATTAAAAAAAGCTATGTTGCGTTTGCAGCATGTTACTAGATAAGAATGTGCTAAATTCAGCAGTGACGCGCCCTGCCGGCTTTGTTGCTGCGCAATAATCGGCGCCTTTTTTGCTCCGCCTGAAACGCGCCAAAACCGGTGAATTTATAACTGGTCTAAAATGGGCCGGCGCCAAAGAGGGCCTGAAACAGCTGTCACAGTACAGATTCACGAGATGTGTGATGCTGATCCGGCACGACTGTTGAATTCCACCCGCTGAGCCGGGCACGGACCCCCATACGAACCAGGAATCGATCCATGAAGTCACAGCTCGACAAGGTAGTTGAACAGGCCGGAACCATCATAGTCGGCAAGGAGCAGACGCTGCGCCTGGCCGTGACCTGCCTGCTGGCCGGTGGCCACCTGCTGGTGGAGGATCTGCCCGGGGTCGGCAAGACCACCCTGGCCCACACCCTGGCAAGACTGCTCGGCCTGCAGTACCAGCGGATCCAGTTCACCAGCGATCTGTTGCCGGCAGATATCATCGGGGTCTCCATCTACCACCGGGGCGAGGAGAGTTTCCGCTTCCACCCGGGCCCCGTATTCAGCCAGCTGCTGCTGGCAGACGAGATCAACCGCGCCACGCCCAAGGCACAGAGTGCGCTGCTGGAGGCGATGGAGGAGCGCCAGGTCACCACCGACGGCAAGACCCTGCCCCTGCCGGAACCCTTTTTCGTCATCGCCACCCAGAACCCGGCCCACCAGATCGGTACCTTTCCACTGCCGGAGTCTCAACTCGACCGGTTCCTGATGCGCCTCAGTATCGGCTATCCCGATCCGCAGGCGGAGCGGGTACTGCTGGCCGGCCGTGACCGGCGCCAGCTGCTGGAACGGCTTGAGCCCTGCCTCGATCTTGCACAACTGCGACAGCTTCAGCAGCAGGTG
>JAPHTA010000351.1 GCA_026196475.1 Sedimenticola sp. | reverse complement strand
GCGGTGGAGTCGTAGTTCTCCGCCCCCAGCTCGGTCCGGGCCACGTCCCGCAACCGCACCAGGGTCCCGTTGCTGCTGCGGATGACCAGCCGCTGGAAATCCTCCACCCGGTTGATGTCGGTACTGGCGGTCAGGTCCACCGCCACGTAACGCCCCCGGGTGGAGCCGATGCCGGCCAGGTAGTTGTTGGCCCGCAGCACGTTGGCCACGTCTTCGGCGGTCACACCGAGCGCCGCCATGCGCCGGGGATCGAGCCAGATACGCATGGCGAACTGCTGTCCGAACATGCGCGCCTTGGCCACCCCGGGAAGGGCCTGCAGTTGCGGCTGCACCACCCGCAGTACGTAGTCCGCCAGCTGTACCCGTGAGACCTCCTGGCTGTAAAACGCCACGTACATCAGGGCGGTGGAGTCACCGGTGCTCGATTCGATCACCGGATCCTGGGCGTCCGACGGCAGCACGTTGCGCTTGCTCGCCACCTTGGCCTGGATCTCGGCCACCGCAGCATTGGCATCATAGTTCAGCTCCATGTGCACCTCGATGGTGGAGCTGCCCTGGCTGCTGGTGGAGAAGATATAGTCGATGCCGTTCGCTTCCGCGATCGCCTGCTGCAGCGGCGTGGTAACGAACCCCTTGACCAGGTCGGAACTGGCCCCGGGATAGTTGGTGGTCACCTTGACCACGGTACTGTCGATCACCGGGTACTGCCGTACCTCAAGCATGTCGAGCGAACGCAGCCCGACGATCAGGATCAACAGGCTGACTACCGAGGCCAGCACCGGGCGCTTGATAAAGATGTCGGTGAATTTCATTGCTCGACGGCCTTTTCGCTCTCCAGGGATACGGAGTTGTCGATGGTCACCTTCTGCCCGTCACGCAGCTTCACCAGGCCCGCACTCACCACCCGCTCTCCGGCCTGCAGCCCGCGGCTCACAGCCACCCGCTCCCCGCGCACCGTACCGGTCTCTATCTGGCGTCGCTTTACACTCAGGCCGCCCCCTTCCGCCTCAACGATGACATAGGCGAAGTCACCATAGGTGTTGTAGCTGATGGCGGTACGCGGCACGGTGATCACGCTATCGGCCTCTGGCATCAGGGTCTCCACCTCGGCAAACATGCCGGGGCGCAGCCGGATGTCCCGGTTCGGCACCGTGGCCCGGATCTGGATCGAGCGGCTACCCTTTTCCACGCCGGAATCGATCGCACTGACGGTGCCACTGAACAGGTCATCCGGGTAGGCCCCGACCTTCAGCTGGACGGTCTGCCCGGCGGCAATCTTGCTGAACTCCCGCTCCGGCAGCGCGTAGTCGACATACAGCGGATCCAGCGCCTGCAGGCTGACAATCCCGGTTCCGGCCGGCAGAAACTGCCCCTGGTCCACCTGGCGAATACCGAGGATGCCGCTGAACGGCGCCCGTATCACTTTCTTGCGCAGCAATGCCTGTTGCTCGGCGACCCTTGCCTGGGCGCTGTCGTAGGTGGCCCTGGCGATATCAAACTCGGACTTGGCGATGGCCTGCTTCGGCATCAGGTCTGCGGTACGACGGAACTGCACCTCGGCCAGCCGCTGGTCCGCCTGCAGCGATTTGAGTGTCGCCACCTCCACTGAGTCCTCCAGCCGGATCAGCACATCACCCCGGTTGACCCGCTGCCCCGACTCGAAGGCGATCTCGCTGACGATTCCCGCCACCTCGTTGGTCACCTCAATGCCGCTCTCCGCCCGCAGGCTGCCGACCGCCCGCAGCACCGGCTGCCACTGCTCCTGGCGTACCTCGGTGGAAGCGATTACCGCCGGCGGCCGGGGCGCGGTCAGCTGCGCGGTCATGACCTGGAACTGCTGGTATTTCCAGTAGCCGATCCCGGCAAAGAGACCGCCCAGTACAACAATCAGTAAAAACAGGCGCTTGATCATTCCGGTGTTTCCTTGCTCATTGTGCGGCACGCCGGGCGGTTCCCGACGGCGGCCTTGTTGTCCGGGTCACCCGCCTTCAGGCAACCGTGAAAAAGCAGATCGCAGGCCATCTCCACGAACCGCTGAGGTTCATCGGCAAAATCGACCGGCGGAAAATGGCGCAGGACGTTACGACTCTGAAAATAGAACAGACTGATGCTGATGATCATGTGGGCCAGGAGTGCAGGGTCCATATCGCTTCGGAACTCACCCTGCTGCTGCCCCTCCCGCACGATCTCCACCAGCTCGGTAAAACCGTCGAAAAACACCTGTTCCGCCAGCTCCTTACCCCCTTCCGGAGTCGAGTCCAGCACCTCCCTCACCACCAGGCGCGACACCCGGTCCCGTCGCAACAGGGTATCCAGGTGGTGATGGAGAAAGGCGGAGAGCTGCTGCACCACGGTCTGGCCCGAATCCCGCCCCTGGTGCAACGCCTCACGGCTGTCCCGGCACGCCTCCCGGATCACCTCCAGGTAGAGATCGTGCTTGCTGCCGAAATGGTGAAACACGTTGGCCTTGCTGATCCCGGCCCGTCGTGCCACCTCGCTCATGGAAGTGGCGTTGTAGCCCTTCTCGGAGAAGAGCTCGACCGCCACCTCCAGTATCAGCTGTGCGCCCGGGTTGGCACAGCCACACGCCACTGGCCCACCGGAGACATCTCTCGCCTGCATTGAAACCCCCTTTCCGACTGACCGATCGGTCAGCGAGCTATTCTAGTCCAGGCGCATCGACCCGACAAGTGCCGCTCCAACGCTGCCGGCCAAGCGGTGATACCGCTTGATCTATACTGATCGGACAACCTGTTATCGTTCCGTCGCCCATGACCTGCAGCATCACCATCGAAACCGCGCAAACCGGACACCTGGCGGACCTTGCAATCCTCTGCGACGCCCTCGGTTACCCGGCACCGGCGCCACAGTTGGCGACACGCCTGGCACGCCTCAACCGGCACCCGGACCACCGCCTCTACCTGGCTCTCTCCCCTGAAAGGACCGTAGGCTGGATACACCTGGTTTACACCCTGCGTCTCACCAGCGCCCCCTACGTGGAGATCGCCGGGCTGGTGGTCGACAGTGCCTACCGGTCCCGTGGCGTGGGCCGCCAACTGATCGCCCGGGCGCACCTCTGGGCAGCACAACGACAGGCCACGCAGCTTCGAGTGCGTTGCCAGAGCGACCGTCAGCAAGCGCACCGTTTCTACCGGGCGAACGGCTTTTGCGAGATCAAGCAGCAGCAGGTATTCAGCCTGCCGCTGACATCCTGAAGCGAAAGAAGGAGAACATATGCAGCAGATACTGGTATATGGCGACAGCCTTACCTGGGGCATCATCCCCGACACCCGACAGCGACTGCCTTTCGAGCGACGCTGGCCGGGGGTGCTTGAACAGCACCTCAACCGGCGCGGACGCCAGGTACGGGTAATCGAGAACTGCCTCAACGGGCGCCGCACCGTGTGGGACGATCCCTTCAAGCCGGGTCGCAATGGGGCAGAAGGCCTGGCCCAGGTGATCGAGATGCACTCACCGCTGCAGCTGGTAATCCTGATGCTCGGCAGCAACGACTTTCAGTCCACCCACGACAATAACGCCTGGCTCTCCGCCCAGGGTAGCGAGCGACTGATCCGGAGCATCCGCCAGGCACCGATCGAACCGGGTATGCCGATACCCGAAATCCTGCTCGTGGCCCCGCCCCGGATCACCGCACCGAAAGGGGTCATTGCGCCCAAATTCGAAGGTGCCGAGCACCGCTGCCCAGGTCTCAGCGAGGCCCTGGAGGCAGTGGCAGAGGCCCTCTCCACCGGTTTTTTCGACGCCAACCGGGTCATTGCCAGCAGCAGCGTGGACGGTATCCACCTGGAGGAGGCGTCACACCGCATCCTGGGCGAGGCCCTGGCGGAAGAGCTGCAGAACGGCCCGGGCAATCTCACCTGATGTTGAAATGCCGACGGGCAAGCTCTATTCGAGCACTTCCACCGGGGTACCCACCCGCAGCTCACCGATTGCATCGTGCAACAGGTTCTGCCCGAACATCACCTGGTTGCCCTGGCGCCGGTAGCTGTTCAGGGTGCGCAGCGGCTCCGACGACTTCTGCCCGGTCTCCGGATCGATGGTGGGGATGACGCAACGGGAGCAGGGTTTGGCCACTCGGAAGGTGATGCCGCCAATGCGGATACGCTTCCAGCGATCCTCGGCATAGGGCTCGCAGCCACTGATCACCAGATTGGGACGGAAGCGGGTCATCGGCAGCGGAGCCGGCAGGCGACTGTTCAGATCTTCCAGCGAGGCCTGGGAGATCAGCAGGAAGGGGAAGCCGTCGGCAAAGCCGACCTGGTCCTGTGCTTCGGCATACTCCGGATCCACTCCGCGCCGACTCGCCTCCGGCAGGTAGCAGAGCCGGCACTCCAGACCCAGAAAACGGCTCAGCCAAGCCGCAGCCGGATCGCCCGCACTGTGCGCCAGGCAGTGGTCACGCCAGATCTCCACCGACAGCGGTCTCGGGTCAGCGGACACGAAGTCCACCTCCAGGTCGGGCATGCCGGGCGCCGACAGGCGCAGCCCGGCGGGGGTCAGGGCGGTGCGAACCAGCGCCATGCGCGGTTGCTGACGCTGGGTGATGAACCTGCCGTCGCCATCCACCACCAGCCAGTGGCGATCGTAGTGGATCCCCCGTTCATCGACGGGCGCCCGCTCAAGCCGCAGCCCCCGTAGAGACTTGACCGGATAGAAGTAGAGCGCGCTAAGCGCGAAGGTAGCGTCTGCCATAGCCCCGTGATCCCCTGTTGCCAACTGCCCGCGGGACTGGATGATCTCCCGCGAACAACCGTGATCCAGCCGACCAGCTGTGAAGCCGGTCACAAAAATATCCCGACGACGCCCTTCATTCCCGGCGCGACCTGCCGCCTATAATGGGACAAGTCATACGGATAGGCCAGTCGCCGGAGAAAATCGATTATGGAACTCATCCCCTACCTGAAGCTGATGGTACAGAAGAACGGCTCTGACCTGTTTTTCAGCACAGGCGCCCCGCCAAACCTCAAGGCAGAGGGCCGCACCATGCCTATCGGCGACACCCCGATGGGTCACGGCGCGGTGCGCAAGCTCGCCTACTCGATCATGAGTGACGACCAGGTCTCCGAGTTCGAAGGCACCATGGAGTGCAACCTGGCGGTCTCCATGAAGGGGCTGGGGCGATTCCGTGTCAACGTCTTCCGCCAGCGCGGTGACGTCTCCATGGTGATCCGCTACATCAAGGGGGACATCCCCAGCATCGAGGAGCTGAACCTGCCGCCGATCCTGAAAGAGCTGATCATGATGCCGCGGGGACTGATCCTGGTGGTGGGCTCCACCGGTTCCGGTAAATCGACCTCCCTGGCCTCCATGATCGACCACCGCAACAGCCACGCCACCGGCCACATCCTCACCATCGAGGACCCGGTGGAGTTCCTGCACACGCACAAGAAATCGGTGGTGGACCAGCGCGAGGTGGGCCTGGACACCCTCTCCTACGAGGTGGCCCTGAAGAACGCCATGCGCGAGGCGCCGGACGTGATCCTGATCGGCGAGATCCGGGATCGGGAAACCATGCAGCACGCCATCGCCTATGCCGAGACGGGGCACCTCTGCCTCTCCACCCTGCACGCCAACAACGCCAACCAGGCGCTGGACCGCATCGTCAACTTCTTCCCCGACTCGGCGCACCACCAGCTGTTCATGGACCTCTCCCTGAACCTGAAGGCGGTGATCTCGCAGCGTCTGGTGAAGAGCAAGGACGGCAAGCGAGCCCCCGCGGTGGAGGTGATGCTGCTCACCACCTTCGTTGCCGAGCTGATCCAGAAGGGCGACGTACACGCGGTCAAGGAGGCGATGGAGCAGGGCACCGAGCGCGGCATGCAGACCTTCGACCAGGCCCTCTACAAGCTGTACAAGGATGGCAAGATCACCCTGGAGGAGGCCCTGGCCAACGCCGACTCGCGCAACAACCTGTCGCTCAAGATCCGCCTCTCGGAGAGCGGAAGCGTGGAGGGGGGTAGCAGTGACAGCATGGCTATCTCCGACGAGGAGTTCTTCTGACCACCCGGGCTGGAAATGCCTGAAACGGAACAGCCCTGGTACGTCTATATCCTGGAGTGCGGTGACGGCAGTCTCTACACCGGCGTCACCACCGATGTGGAGCGGCGCCTGCACGAACACAACCACTCTGCAAAGGGGGCCCGCTATACCCGGGCCCGTCGCCCCCTGAGCCTGGCCTACCGGGAGCCGGCCGGGAACCGGGCCCAGGCCTGCCGGCGGGAGTGGGAGATCAAGCAACTCAGCGCCGGCGAGAAGTGGCGACTGATCTCTGCGCAACGGCCGAAATCGCGCTAGAATAGCCCTTTTCAGCCACCTCGCGATGTCATGACCGATTCAGACAGCAACACCACCCCCTGCTGGATCTACCGCAGTAGCAGGAAAGACGAGATGTACCTTTACCTGGCCCGGGAGGACGCCTTCGACGACCTGCCGGAGGCCCTGATGAGGCAGTTCGGCAACCCGCTACCGGTAATGGAGCTGGAGCTGCATCCGCAGCGCAAGCTGGCCCGGGAGGACGTGGAGAAGGTGATCGGCAACCTGCAGAACCTCGGCTACCACCTGCAGATGCCGCCTAACCTGGTACCGGACCTGAACGACGGACAAACCATCTAGCTGACGCAGAAACAATCACGGCGATGCGCGAAATCATCCTGCTCAATGTCACCGGCAAGGACCACCCCGGACTGACCGCCGCCCTGGCCGGTGTGCTGGCGGACAACCAGGTCAACATCCTGGACCTGGGTCAGGCGGTGATCCACGACCATCTCTCCCTCGGCATGCTGCTGGAGATCCCGCCAGAGGCCCAATCGGGTCCTGTGATCAAGGACCTGCTGTTCCAGGCACACCAGCTCGGCCTGCAGATCAACTTCACCCCGATAGAGGAGGACGACTACGAGCGCTGGGTCGAACAGCAGGGCAAGCAGCGCTATATCGTCACCCTGCTGGGGCGCAAGCTGACCGCCGGCACCATCGCCCGGGT
>JAPHTA010000020.1 GCA_026196475.1 Sedimenticola sp. | reverse complement strand
TTGAACGGTATACCTACTCACCTGGTGCACTACTGAAATAGGTATACTGTCCCCGAAATCACCTACTGATATAGGTATACTGTCCCCGAAATCCTTATTCGATCAAGAGTGATAGCTGATCGATACCGACTTGCAGCACGTGCTCGTTGTGCGCAAGAACGGTCACGTGGCCAAGCTTGCGCCCGGGGCGGGGCATCTTGGCATAGCAATGCAGGTGGGTACCTGGCAGTGCCAGAATACCGGCCGGGTCGGGTAGCTCACTGATGAGGTTGATCATAGCCGAGTGACCAGTCGCCGCCGTTCCGCCAAGCGGAAGACCAAGGATAGCCCGCAAATGGTTCTCGAATTGGCTGGTCTCGGCCCCTTCGATAGTCCAGTGCCCGGTATTATGCACCCGTGGCGCCATCTCGTTTGCCAACAACTTATCTCCCGTCTGGAAAAGCTCCAATGCCATCACACCCACATAATCCAGCTCGTGGAGCAGTCGTTCGGCGTAGCTCCTCGCCTGTTGTTCGAACGGGTCGCCGGGACGGCTACGCGCGGTGCGCAGAATGCCGTCACGGTGAACATTCTCGGAGAGCGGATAGAAAGCCGTTTCACCGTTACGGCTACGTACGGCAATAATGGAAACTTCGCGATCAAAATTGACGAAACTCTCCAGAACCAGCGGCACTCCTCCCAGGCGCTCCCAGGCACGTTCGAGGTCTCCGTTCTTGCGCAGCAAATATTGCCCTTTTCCATCGTAGCCCAAGGTGCATGTCTTGAGTACTGCCGGCAGCCTGATGTCTCTCACCGCGCGGCGCAGCTGCTTGAGAGAGTCGACCGCAGCGAAGGCAGGCGTGGGAATGCCCAGCTCGAGAAACAGGGTCTTTTCCCGCAGCCGGTCACGGGCGGTTGCCAAGGCGCGGACACCAGGATAGGCGGCTACCTTCCCGGACAGGAACTCAATACTGTTCTCGGGGACATTTTCAAATTCAAAGGTCACCGCGTCCGTACGTTCAGCCAGTCGATCAAGCAGGGCCGGATCATCATAGGCACCGCACAAGTGATCGCCGAGAGGGGCAGCGCAGGCATCCGGGGCCGGGTCGAGAAACACGAAACGCTGGCCCGATGCGATCCCGGACAGGGCAAGCATGCGCGCCAATTGACCGGCACCAACAATACCCACAATCATGCGGGTTCCGCTGGATCAGGATGCGCCAACACCCGCTCAGTCTGCTCACTACGGAACAACACCTGGGCCTCCCGTATTGACTCATGCTTGGTACCAAGAACGGCAGCAGCCAGCAAGGCCGCGTTAACTGCCCCGGCCCGGCCAATGGCGAGTGTGCCAACCGGAACACCGGCGGGCATCTGTACGATCGATAGTAGCGAATCCATGCCGTTCAGCGCCTTTGATTGTACGGGCACGCCCAGTACCGGCAGCGCTGTCTTGGCAGCCACCATGCCTGGCAAGTGGGCAGCCCCTCCGGCACCGGCAATTATCACTTCCAGCCCACGTTCTTCCGCGGTGACGCTGTAATCGAATAGCTGGTCCGGTGTGCGGTGCGCCGACACCACTCTTTTCTCGTAGGGAATTCCCAACTTCTCAAGCATCTGCGCGGCATGCTGCATTGTCTCCCAATCCGATGCAGAGCCCATGATCAATCCGACAAGAGGCTGCATAATTTTTTCTCCTGATATGTTTAAAACTTTTCCGGCCGCAACACCGCCACATCGGACATAAAGAGAATCATGCCGTAGTTCGGGTAGTAGTGGACCTGCAGGTGTTCAGCGATGGCCATGGCGGTTACGTCATCACATACAACATCGATGCGTATGTTGCTGCTTTCGTCCCAAACGGCGGTGCGTGGACCGCGATGCCCCTTACCCCGGGCATCGGTGATGGTGTAGCCGTGTGCTCCAAGCTTCTCAATGTCCCCGACCAAGACTCTTTCCAGGGCCGACTCAGTGATGATGGTGAGTAATTTTCGCGTGGAGCTGTTCATGTGCCTAACCTCCAGCCAATGTAAATGCTTTGGTCGCCAGGGCATGATAGAGCGGGATGCCAACCAGGACGTTGAACGGAAAGGTTACACCCAGGGAGACCCCCAGCGATAGCGTCGGATTCGCTTCCGGCACCGAGATACGCATGGCTGCTGGTACGGCAATGTAAGATGCACTCGCCGCCAGGATGCCGAGCATCGCTGCCCCCCCCGGCGAAAGTCCCAGCGCCATTCCCAACACGATGCCCACCACAGAGGAGGCGAGTGGCATACCGATCCCGAATAGCACAAGAAACAGGCCGTGCTGCCGCAGACTACCGAACTGGGCGGCGGTTATCAGCCCCATCTCCAGTAGGAATAAAGCGAGGATACCCTTGAAAAGGTCGAAGAAAAGGGGCTTGACAGAAACCAGGCCCTCCGGCCCGGCGGCCCAGCCGATCAATAGTCCACCGATAAGCAGCACGATACCCTTGCCCAGAAATACCTCGTGAGCCATGGTACGAAGGTGGATTTTACGCGAAAGGCCGCGGGCAAGCAGGATGCCTGCGATGATGGCCGGTATCTCCAGCACCGCCAGGAGGAAGGGCATATGTGATTCGAATTCGATCTGCTTGCCCGCGAAGTAGGCGACGGCGACGGCATAGGTACCAACACTCACCGAGCCGTAGTGGGCGGCGACAGAAGCCGCGTCCGCACGCGGCAGGCGGCCGACAAAACGCAGTACCGGAAAAGCGAGGAACGGCAGCAGAGCGCCCATCGCCAGCACCGCCATAGCCTGCCATGCCAGATCCATGAAGGGCTGCTTCGCCAACTCGATGCCGCCCTTGAGGCCAATAGAGAGCAATAACAACATGCTTACCAAATCATACACCGCCGCCGGCAGCCGCAGTTCCGAGCGCAGTAAACCAGCAGCCAGGCCAAGCAAAAAGAACAGCAGTACGGGATCAAGCATAGTCAAGGTACCTCTCCCCTGGCGTCCATTTGATCCAACGGTATGAGTAAATCGTCCCCCAGGCAGTAAGGCGATTGCACGAGCCCGGGATAGCGCACCTCAAGAGTTCGCATCTCCCCGTCTGCATCGCGCCGGGTCGTTCCGCGTGTAAAGACGGGAATGAAGTGGCTCGGAATCGCTGTTATTGCTGTCTCGTCGACGCCAAAATATTCCAGTAGCGCTACAACCAGGTCGCTGCGGGAGATCGTTTTAGCCGCGACTTCCAACCAGCACAGCATCCAGACGCCGTTGACCCCTGTTGTCTCGAGGACACGCACGGTTCGGACCCCGCCGTCAGTATTGGGCAAAGACAACATCTTGGGCAGGTTGGCCACGTTCTCCTCATCAATCCAGATCCCGTGAATCAAGTCCAGCGCACTGTCAGGCGATTGACGGCGAAGAATCGACAGGTAGGCAGTCAGTTCTTCACCGACTCGCTTCAGGTCCTCATAGCGGCGAACCAGCAAGAACACGGCCCTGGGTTCTTCGGGCATGTTTTTATCTCCTGTGGCGAATGGAATTCGGGGTTTTATCAGTACCGGCCCGAATCAAAGCACATCAATCTTCCAGCGGACGACCATTCTCAATGCTTTGAAAGGACAAAAAAAGTCGATTATTATTGTCTGATAATTCGAAAATTATTGAGAATAAGGACGGATGAACCTCAAGCACCTACGCTATTTCTGGGTGACAGCGCATGCCGGAAGCGTGGCTGCAGCGGGCAGCCAGCTACACCTGACGCCACAAACCGTCAGTGCCCAGCTAAAACTGCTAGAAAACGATCTTGGTACAGCGTTGTTCAGGCCCGCTGGTCGCGGCCTCAAACTGACCGAAGCGGGTCGCGTTGCCCTTTCTTATGCCGACGAAATCTTTGCGCTGGGCCAGGAGATGGTTTCATCGCTGCAAACCACAGGCATCCCGGAACACGCGGCAACAGTTTTTCGTGTGGGCATTTCAGATGCTGTGCCAAAGTCACTGACACACCGCTTGCTCGCTTCGCTGAGACGCTCCACAAAACCCGTCCGACTAGTCTGCCGCGGCGGCCCGATTGAGAGCTTGCTCGGTGAATTGGCACTGCACCACCTTGAGATGGTGCTGACTGACCGCCCCATGCCAGCAGGTTTATCTGTCCGCGCACACAGTCGCAAATTGGGAGAAAGCGCCATTGCCTTCTTTGCCCGTCCCGGGCTCTCGCAGCGTGGTGCGACCTTCCCGGCCTGCCTGAACGGGTCCCCGCTGCTGTTGCCCGGTCAGAACGTTGCGGTACGAGGAGAGATTGACCGCTGGCTGGGGGAGGCGCGGCTGCATCCGCGGATTGTCGGGGAATTCGATGACAGCGCCCTGATGAAAGTATTCGCCGAGGCGGGTGAGGGCTATTTTCCTGCACCCGCCCTCCTTTCGGAGGAGATCTGCGCGCGCTATGGCGTCATTGAGATGGGACGACTGGATGAAGTGCGCGAGGCGTTCTGGTTGATCAGTACCGAGCGGCGCATTCAGCACCCCGAAGTCCGCGCCGTACTAGAGGCCGCCCGAACCGGGGTATTCATCACCCCCTTGGCAGACAAATAGGGGGAAATCAGGGACAGTATACCGATTTCTCCAAGCATAGATTCCAATAGGTATACTGTCCCCGAAATCCCGAAATCCCGAAATCCCGAAATCCCGAAATCCCGATCAGCTCTACTATCAGTTAATCACTTCCTCGATTCGGCGACGTGGTGCCGCTTCAATTTCATATTCCGGAAATCCTAGCCTAAGTAAAATTTGCGGAAACCCCTTTTCGCTTAGCAAGTTTTGCAGTTTGGGCCGTAGCGAAGCAACTTGAATAGGTTGATTTAGATAGGATGCTTGCAGACCCTGTGAGTGTGCAGATAGCAAAACCTTTTCCAACGCTTGACCAACGGCTAACCAATCCCTCACGTTGTCTCCCGCGGTGCCGAGGACAGCAAGTGCAGGCGATTCATCTGCTAATTGTTTATCCTTTGCGCCTACTCCGTTACCCATATCGAAGGTTCTAACAACAACTCGTGCGATGGGTGCAACAAGTCCAGGCATCGAAAGACCATCCCCTTTACGGCGAGGGTGCATCCACGCCGCAAGCTCTCTTCGCCAACTTGGATTTGCCCACTGAATGGAATCGCCCTCCGAAACAAGTTCTGCCACCCTCTGCCGATCACCCTCCAATTTGATGACCTCGAGCCAAGCACCTTCTTCTGATGCAGTTGCACACAATGAGTTAAGCATCGTGGTCGGTATTTCTTTAGTAGAAAAACGTTTTCGATAAGTTCGACGCCCCTCGATAGACTTAAACAGTCCTGCCTCGTCCTTCGATATGAAACTCTCTTTGTCAAATGAAATCACGGCTAGCAAGTCATCATCGGAGTCGGGGGTAATAGTGAATTTAATACCAACCCTTTCATAAGCAGCCGCGACACGCAGATTCATCAACGCGCAGCCACAGCTGATGGTTAGCTCTCTATCATCCGCATCATTGACAGGAAGCGCTCGAGTCCTATCGGCAAACAAGGAGACATCCCCATCTGCTATCTCGAATCGCCATGGCTGTGTGTTGTGACTCGAGGGCGCTAAGACGGCATAGCTCAGCAATATTTTTATTTGTTCCTCAGTAATGGATGTGTTTGCTGAATTTATCATGGCTTCTCCTCTTGCCGAAGAATTAGCAGCGAAGAGACAAATTAAGGGACAGTCACTGCTGTCCCATTAAGAAATACTTTGGTTGTTTATAGCCTAATGATTAAATTTGAAAATATAGTTCACAGTCAGGCAATGTGACATAGAAAATCAGTGAGTGCGTCCCTTCTACCGTCAAGCGGCACCGAGGTCCCTTCGG
>JAPHTA010000247.1 GCA_026196475.1 Sedimenticola sp. | reverse complement strand
TCAGGGGCTCGATATTGTCTGCCGGATTCTGCGCGAGGCGGCGGACTATCTCGAACCGGACGGTATTCTGGTGGTCGAAGTGGGCAATAGTGAGCAGGCTCTGTGTGAACGTTTTCCCGAGGTCCCGTTCCTCTGGCTCGAGTTTGAGAGGGGGGGGCACGGCGTCTTTTTGTTGACCGCCGAACAGCTCAACGAGTTTCAGGATCTATTTGATGAAGGATAGGCGATAACATGGCAATACAACGGGCAAGAACCGCCCAGGAGTATGCGGAGTGGGTCCAGCAGGCCAGATTCGAGGTGGGCGACCTTAAGGAGTGTCTGCTCTACGAGATGGAGGAGATGGCCAATTTCCCCGCCTTCCTGGAGCCACTGGAGCGGGGCATCAACCAGCTCTACGACAACATGTGCAACGGCAGCTACGCCTTCGGCCGGGAGGACCTCTCCTTTATGGAGGTGGCCAACCGCCACGGTGACGAGATTCCGTTCACCATCCTGCTGCAACAGATCAACGAGACCCACCGCAAGGGACTGGACGTGGGTGAGGAGTAAACTATGGATCAATCACTGGTTTTCGATCTCGAACTGATCAACAAGTACGACTACTCCGGTCCCCGCTACACCTCCTATCCCACTGCGCCCCAGTTCCACGAGGGGTTTGGCGAGGCGGAGTATCGAGCTGCAGCGGAGGCGACCAACCGGGAAGGCGGTCCGTTGTCGCTCTATTTCCATATCCCGTTCTGCGACACCATCTGTTTCTATTGCGCCTGCAATAAGATCGCCACCAAGGATCGCAGCATGGCGGCGGACTACCTGGACCGGGTGCATCGGGAGATCGCTATGCAGGGCAAGCTCTTCGACAAGAGTCGGGTGGTGGAGCAGCTGCACTGGGGCGGAGGTACCCCGACCTTTATCAGCCATCGGGAGATGCGCGACCTGATGCGGGTTACCGGGGAGCACTTCACCCTGGCCGATGACGATCGTGGCGAGTACTCGATCGAAATCGATCCCCGGGAGGCGACTGCCGAGACTATCGCTCTCCTGCGCGAGGTGGGATTCAATCGCCTGAGCCTGGGTGTGCAGGATCTGGATGACCGGGTGCAGAAGGCGGTCAACCGGATCCAGTCGGAGGCCGAGACCATGACGGTGCTGGAGGCGGCCCGGGACAGCGGCTTCCGCTCGGTCAGCATCGACCTGATCTACGGCCTCCCTTTCCAGACGGTGGAAACCTTCAGCAAGACCCTGGACCGGGTGATCGAGGTGGGCCCGGACCGGCTCTCGGTGTTCAACTACGCCCACCTGCCCGAGCTGTTCAAGCCTCAGCGGCGGATCAATGCTGACGAACTGCCGGCAGCACAGGTCAAGCTCGATATACTGCAGATGACCATCGAGCACCTGACCGGGGCTGGCTACGTCTACATCGGAATGGATCACTTTGCCCGTCCGGATGACGAGCTGGCGATCGCCCAGCGTGAAGGGACCCTGTATCGCAATTTCCAGGGCTATTCGACCCACTCGGATTGCGACCTGGTGGCGATGGGTGTGACCTCCATCGGCATGGTAGGCAACACCTATAGCCAGAACGAGCGCGGGCTGGATGCCTACTACAACGCCATCGACAGCGGGCAACTGGCGGTATTCAGGGGCATAGAGCTTGCCCGGGACGACCTGATCCGGCGTGACGTCATAACCCGCCTGATCTGCAATTTCGTACTCGATTTCGCAGCGGTGGAGCAGGCGTGGGGGATCCGTTTTGGTGATTACTTTGCAGATGAACTGGCGCGCCTGCCCGGGATGCAGGAGGACGGACTGCTGGAGATGGACGACAGCCGCATTCGCGTACTGCCCCGGGGACGGCTCCTGATACGCAACGTCTGCATGGCCTTCGACAAGTATCTCTCGGTCGGGATGCAGCAGAAGAACTTCTCCAAGGTAATCTGAACCGGAGCCGGTCCATGCCTCCTGCAACCACGTGGGGGGTGTGGACGAATTGCATCCATGGGGGTCTGGTTTTATCCTGCACACACCCAGTGTCCCAGGAAAATTGCAAATGACAGCCCAAAGTATACCCTCGATCCCCGAAATGATGCGCGCCACCGCGCAGCGCTACCCCGACCACCCGGCGATCCTGTTCCCTGACCACCAGGTCAGTTTCTCCGAGGTGAACCGGCGCTCCGACGCGATGGCGGCTGCGCTGGCGGCCCAGGGGGTTGAGAAGGGGGACAGGGTTGCACTCTACTGCATCAACTCCACCGGGTTTGCCGTGGCCTATGCCGGAATCGTCAAGGCTGGAGCGGTGGTGGTGCCGGTCAACCTGTTGCTCAGTCCCAGGGAGATCATCTACATCCTGCGCGATGCCGGAGTCAGTGCACTGATCTACCACGATCTGTTGTCGCAGGCGGTAAGTGCGGTCCGCAATGAGCTGCAGACGCTCCGTTTTGCGGTAAAGATCGGTGGTGAGGGTTCGGATGGCCCTGACCTGGACTTTGATGCGCTGTGCCGGAGTGAGGCGCCGCTGCCATCTCCGGACTTCGATACCCGGCAGGACCTGGCGGCAATCCTCTACACCTCCGGCACGACCGGGCACCCCAAGGGCGCCATGCTGACCCACGCCAACCTGGTCTCCAATACCCGCAGCGTGCTGGCCGCGCTGCAGCTCAGGCCGACCGAGGACCGGCTGCTGGTGGTATTGCCGATGTTCCACTCGTTTGCCGCAACGGTGGGTACCCTGACGCCGTTGCTGCACGGGGTCAGCCTTGCCCCGCTGCCGAAATTCGATCCGGTGAATGTTTCCGAGGTGATCGAGGCGGTGGGCGCGACACTCTTTCTGGGTGTGCCGAGCATGTACAACGTCCTGCTGCGACTGCCTGACGAGCAGGTGCGGCGCTGGCGCAGTATCCGGTTTTGCGTCTCCGGCGGAGCGGCCATGCCGGAAGCGATCATGCGGCAGTTCGAGGACCGTTTCGGTGTACCTGTGTGCGAGGGGGATGGTCCCACCGAGTGCTCGCCGGTGACCTGCGTCAACCCGGTGGATGGGGTCCGGAAACCGGCCTCCGTGGGATTGCCCGTACCCGACGTGGAGATGGCGATCTACGACGAGCAGGGCGGACAGTTGGCCACCGACGTGATTGGCGAGATCTGCGTGCGCGGCCCGAACGTAATGAAAGGGTACTGGAATTTGCCCGAGGCCACGGCCGAGAGCTTTTTCGGTGAATGGGTAAGAACCGGTGATCTCGGCTACAAGGACAGTGACGGCTACATCTATATAGTGGATCGCAAAAAGGACATGATCATCGTCAACGGCATGAATGTCTATCCTCGCATGGTGGAAGAGCTGCTCTACTCCCACCCTGCAATCCAGGAGGCGGCCGTGGTGGGCGAGCCGAGTGATCTGCACGGCGAAATCCCGGTGGCCCACGTGGTGCTGAAGGAGGGTGAGACTCTGAGTAGCGCGCAGATAAAGACATTCTGTCGTGATAACCTGGGGCGGCACGAGGTGCCTCGGAAAATCGAATTGCGCGCCGCGTTGCCAAAAAATGCCGCCGGCAAGATACTCAAACGGGAGCTGCGGAAAGCCGGCGAGCTGGAACGGGGTGTGGACAGCCGCACCTCCTGAACCCGCCGGCGGCTCCTGGCCACCGCGTTGCATAGGGTAGCGGAATTGACCCGCCCCGAGTGGCCTCACTATAATCGGCGCACATGCCGTCCTGGTGGAATTGGTAGACACGCCAGATTTAGGTTCTGGTACCGAAAG
>JAPHTA010000205.1 GCA_026196475.1 Sedimenticola sp. | reverse complement strand
TCAGCTCCAGCTACTCGGTGTTGAGCGATGACGAGAAGGAGCTGGGGGTCTGCCTGGTGGACATCGGGGGGGGGACCACTGATATCGCGGTATTCACCGAGGGGTCGATCCGGCATACCGCGGTGGTACCGATAGCCGGTGACCAGGTGACCAATGACATCGCGGTGGCCCTGCGCACACCAACCCAGCATGCCGAGGAGATCAAGATCAAGTACGCCTGTGCCCTCACCCAGCTGGCAGCCAGTGACGAGACCATTGAGGTGCCGAGTATCGGGGACCGGCCGTCCCGGCGACTCTCCAGGCAGACACTGGCCGAAGTGGTGGAGCCGCGCTACGAGGAGTTGCTGGGCCTGGTACAGGCGGAGCTTCGACGCAGTGGCTTCGAGGATCTGATCGCCGGTGGCGTGGTACTGACCGGTGGCAGTTCAAAAATGGAGGGATTGATCGAGTTGGCGGAGGAGGTGTTCCACATGCCGGTACGGCTGGGGGTACCGCAGTATGTGACGGGGCTGGTCGACGTGGTGCGCAACCCGATCTATGCAACGGGAGTCGGCCTGTTGCTGTTCGGACAGCAGAACCAGACGGGGCGTTTGCAGGATCTACCGGGGGGTAACAATTTCAAGGCGATTTTGAATCGGATGAAGAGCTGGTTTCAGGGCAACTTCTAACTAATTTTTTGAATGACAGATTTTCAGGTGGCCGTCTAGCTGGGCCTGGATGATGAGGAGAGTGAAAATGTTCGAATTAATGGATGCATACAGCCAAAACGCGGTAATCAAGGTAATCGGAGTCGGGGGTGGTGGCGGAAATGCCGTCAACCACATGCTGAACGCCAGTATCGAAGGCGTTGATTTCATCTGTGCAAATACCGATGCCCAGGCGCTCAAGAACAGCCAGGTTCGTACCTTGCTGCAACTGGGGTCGAATATCACCAAGGGACTGGGCGCCGGTGCCGACCCGGCAGTGGGGCGTGACGCGGCGATGGAGGACAGAGACCGTATACACGAGGCACTGCAGGGCAGTGACATGGTCTTTATTACCGCGGGCATGGGTGGTGGTACCGGAACCGGTGCTGCCCCGGTGGTTGCGGAGGTGGCCCGGGACATGGGCATCCTGACCGTTGCAGTGGTCACAAAACCCTTCCCGTTCGAGGGCACCAAGCGCCTGCAGATTGCGGACAAGGGGATAGAGGAGCTGAGTCAGTACGTTGATTCACTGATCACCATTCCGAACGAGAAACTGCTCTCCGTGCTGGGTCGTGATATGAGCCTGCTCAACGCCTTCAAGTCGGCCAACGACGTGCTGCAGGGTGCGGTACAGGGCATTGCCGAACTGATCACCCGGCCGGGCCTGATTAATGTTGACTTTGCCGACGTTCGCACCGTGATGTCAGAGATGGGTACCGCGATGATGGGCGCCGGCTCTGCCAAGGGCGAGAACCGGGCGCGGGATGCTGCAGAGCAGGCGATCAACAGTCCCCTGCTCGAGGATGTCAACCTGGCGGGTGCCAAGGGGATCCTGGTCAATATCACCGCCGGGCTCGATCTTTCCATCGGCGAGTTCGATGAGGTCGGTAGCACCGTGAAGGAGTTTGCCTGCGATGATGCCACTGTCGTGGTGGGTACCGTAATCGATCCCGATATGAGCGAGGAGTTGCGGGTGACGGTAGTCGCTACCGGGCTCGGTTCCAGTGCGAAGGAGGAGATAAAGGCGCCGGCGCTGGAGGAGGCGCCCCCGGTTCGCCTGGTCAATTCGGACGTGGTGGCACCGGGGCCGACCGACTACCGGGAGATGGACAGCCCGACCGTGGTGCGCAAGGCGGCCAAATCCTACGTCGACGCAGCGCAGGAGCACAACATGGACTATCTCGATATACCGGCGTTCCTGAGACGCCAGGCGGACTGAACCGTTTCCGCGGGTGAGCGGTCAGGAGCGGGGCACGCAGAGTGGTCGGTGCCCGGGACTAAGTCTGTAATAAACTTGCAAAAACGGGGGGAAACTGGTACTTAAGCGAGGGAATACCCTAATGGCTAGGGGTGGCGGGGTATCCGCACGTGCAAGCGCGGATCCCTGGAGTTCGATTAATATACAGGCGTAATCTGAACAGCCGGGCCCGTTTTGGCCCAGCGACCCGATTATGTGATACCATCCGGCACGCTTAATGGGCCGGGAACTGGGGAATACAGGCAACATGATTCGGCAACGTACGCTAAAGAACGTAATTCGTGCGACAGGTGTGGGGCTCCATACCGGGGAGAAGGTTTACCTTACGCTGCGCCCGGCAGCGGTTGACACCGGCGTGGTATTCCGGCGCGTTGACCTGGAGGAGCCGGTGGAGATAGCGGCCCGTCCGGATAATGTCGGGGACACCCGCCTTTCCACCACGCTTGAGCAGGATGGCCTGAAGATATCGACGGTCGAGCATCTGTTGTCGGCCTTTGCCGGCCTCGGCATCGACAACGCCTATGTCGACGTCAGTGCTCCCGAAGTGCCGATCATGGATGGTAGTGCCGGCCCCTTCGTTTTCCTTATCCAGTCCGCTGGCGTGGAGGAGCAGAACGCGGCCAAGCGTTTCATCCGCATCAAGCGCAAGGTGGTCGTGGAAGAGGATGACAAGTATGCCGCCTTCGAGCCCTTCGATGGCTTCAAGGTATCATTCGGTATCGATTTCAACCATCCCGCCTTCGCCGAACGGACCAAGTCGGCCACCATCGATTTTTCCTCCACCTCCTTCGTAAAGGAGGTGAGCCGGGCCCGTACCTTTGGTTTCCTGCGTGACATCGAGATGCTGCGCGAACGGGAGCTGGCTCTGGGCGGGAGCATGAGCAACGCCATCGTCGTCGATGACTACCGTGTTCTCAACGAGGATGGCCTGCGCTACGAGGACGAGTTCGTAAAGCACAAGATTCTGGACGCTATCGGTGATCTCTACCTGCTGGGACACAGCCTGATCGGAGCATTCAGCGGCTATAAGTCGGGCCATGCACTCAACAACAGGCTGCTGAAGGCGCTGATTGCAGACGAAAGCGCCTGGGAAGAGGTAACGTTTGAGGATGGAGATGCGGTTCCCATCTCCTACATGAAGCCTGTTCAGGCGACCTGAACCGATAAATACGGTAACGGCCTTAGCCGGCGTGCTTTGCAAGTCGTCTGAGGGCCTCGCTCAGTTTGGCGTCATCCAGCTGCTCGGCGGTCTCGGTAAGTAACCGGGCATTGTTTCCGGAAAGGTGCCTTATCGGGCCCCTCGCAGGCCTCTCGGCGCGGCTCGTGACAACGACGCGAACCGTGATTTTTTGCACGCCTTCTCCGGTCTCGGCCAGCTTCGCGGATAGCTGGCGTACGGTGAAACGGAGGCGGCTGGCCCAGGCTGGCGAGTCGACGTAGATCAACAGCTGGTTACCCTTTTTGACAGCTGCCACGCAGTGCGTGTCCAGCGGGGGCGGAACCAGGCGGCGTACAAGCTGCAGCAAGAGGGCCTGCTCCGCCGATTTTTTGAGCAAATCACGGAACGTCTGGTTGGCCCGGAAAAAGTCGGCAATGAGACGGGGATGCTTACTCATGGATGAAGTGGGTCACGGTTGTGTGCCGTTCGGTGAACTATCGTTTAACAGGGTGTACGCTGGAGTCCAATACGCAATCCATGAAGATTATACTCCTTTCACGACTTTGTCATAAGAAGGGCAGCCGCCCGATTTCCCTTTATCGGCTCGGTTTTGTCCTGGTCCCCCTGCTGGTTCTGATGATGGGGGGTGCCGTATGGGGTGGTTACCAGTGGGGACTGGCAGATCAGGAGGTAGCGGTAGCCCGTGAGAGTACGCAGGATATCCTGCACGACCTGTTGCAGAACCAGCGGCAGGAACTGGAAGAGACCCGCGGGCGGACACAGCAGCACCTTGATGCGCTGGCCCTTCGCCTCGGACAGCTGCAGTCCGACGTTCTGAGAATCAATGCGCTCGGCGAGCGGCTGGTGGAACTGGGAGAGCTGGACCAGGATGAGTTCAACTTCCAGGAGATCCCCGCCCGGGGTGGTATGGAGTCGCAGGAGGCCACGCGCTCCATCAGTCCTCCGGAGCTGTTGAGCGAGATGGAGCAGTTGTCCCGGGTGATCGAGGACCGCGAGCACAAGCTGGCCCTGATGGAGGGCCTGATTCGGGATAGCCAGCTACAGGAAGAGATGCGGCCCCGCGGGCGACCAGTGGAAAAGGGGTGGGTCTCTTCCAGCTACGGCTATCGCAATGACCCCTTTACCGGCAAGCGAACCTTTCATCATGGAGTCGATGTTGCCGGCAAGAAGAACTCGAACGTGGTTGCGGTGGCTTCCGGAGTCGTTACCTGGGTTGGCAGCAAAAGCGGATATGGAAAGCTGGTTGAAATCAGGCATCCCGATGGCTATACCACCCGCTACGGGCACAACAGCAAGATCCTGGTCAAGGTTGGAGACCTGGTAACACAGGGGCAGCCGATAGCCCTGATGGGCTCGAGCGGTCGTTCTACCGGTCCTCATGTTCATTTCGAAATCGCCCGAAACGGCAAAACGCTAAATCCGTCCAAATACCTGCGTACAAAGCGCTGACAGCGGCGGTACTGATTCCCGGTACGCCCGTCCCTGGCAATTGCCAGGGCATAGGTAGTGCCTGATATAAACAGCGTTTTGCGGTATCATCCCCTATCAATTTTCCGCTCGTGGGAAGAGAACGGCATCACGAGCCTAACTTCATAACATTCAAGAGTTTTTCATGGTCAGCAAGATTCTCAGGAAGGTCTTCGGCAGTCGCAATGATCGCCTCATCAAGCGGATGTTCAAAGTGGTCGCCCAGATCAACGGATTGGAACCCGAGCTACAGGGATTGTCCGATGAGGAGTTGAAGGCGAAGACAGATGAGTTCAGGCAGAGGCTGGAGCAGGGTGAGGATCTGAATGGCCTTATGCCGGAGGCCTTTGCCGTGGTTCGCGAAGCCGGTAGCCGGGTGTTGCAGATGCGACACTTCGATGTACAGATGATAGGAGGCATGGTACTCAACGACGGCAAGATTGCAGAGATGCGCACCGGTGAGGGCAAGACCCTGGTGGCGACTCTGGCGGTCTACCTGAACGCACTGCCCGGCAAAGGGGTGCACGTGGTGACGGTGAATGACTACCTGGCGCGCCGTGATGCGGAGTGGATGGGCAAGATCTACACATTCCTCGGTCTCAGTGTTGGCGTCATCCAGTCGAGCGGTGCCGGGCTCGAGGATTCGTCGTTCCTCTGTGACTACGGCTATTCAGGCAATAGCGGGGGCTACCTGCACCTGAAACCTGCCAGTCGCCGCGATGCCTACGCGGCGGATATCACTTACGGTACCAATAACGAATTCGGCTTCGACTACCTGCGTGACAACATGGCCTTCAGCGCCGACCAGCGGGTGCAGAGGGAGAAGTACTTCGCCGTGGTGGACGAGGTAGACTCCATCCTCATCGACGAGGCCCGTACCCCGCTGATTATCTCCGGTCCGGCGGAAGGGGGTTCCGATCTCTACAAGCAGATCGACAAGGTAATCCCCAACCTGAAGAGACAAGAGCCAATCGAGCCCGACGAAGCTGGCAGGCCCGCGTTCGGTCCGGGGGACTATTCGGTGGACGAGAAGGCGCGCCAGGTCTTCCTCAGCGAGGAGGGACACCAGCATGTGGAGGATATGTTGCTGGAGATGGGGCTGCTCGACGCCGATGCGAGTCTCTACGACTCGGCCAACATCAGCCTCATGCACCACGTTACCTGTGCCCTGCGAGCGCACGCGCTGTTTCAGAAAAATGTCGACTATATCGTGCGCGACGGGGAGATCGTCATCGTTGACGAGTTCACCGGTCGCACCATGCCGGGGCGTCGCTGGTCCGAGGGTCTGCATCAGGCGGTCGAAGCGAAAGAGGGGGTCGAGATCCAGAAGGAGAACCAGACCCTGGCCTCGATTACCTTTCAGAACTATTTCCGGCTGTATGACAAGCTGTCCGGCATGACCGGCACCGCCGATACCGAGGCGCCTGAATTTCTGCAGATCTACGGCCTGGAGGTAGTGGTAATACCGACCAACCGGGATATGGTGCGTGACGATATGGGCGACCTGGTCTACCTCACCGCGAAAGAGAAGTACCAGGCGATCAAGGAGGATATCGAGGATTGCGTGAAGCGAGGACAGCCGGTACTGGTGGGTACCGCCTCTATTGAGACGTCGGAGCTGATATCGGGCCTCCTGGAAGAGGCCAAGGTGCCGCACCAGGTACTGAATGCCAAGCAGCACGAGCGGGAGGCCCATATTGTGGCCGAGGCGGGGCGGCCTGGTGCCGTTACCATCGCCACCAACATGGCGGGCCGGGGTACTGATATCGTGCTCGGCGGGAACCCGGAGATGGAGATTGCGGATCTCGGCGAGGATCCCTCCCCGGAGGCGATTGAGAAGATTCGCAGTGACTGGAAGCTGCGTCACCAGCAGGTGCTGGAGGCAGGCGGGTTGCATGTTGTTGGTACCGAGCGACACGAGTCGAGGCGGGTCGACAATCAGTTGCGTGGTCGTTCCGGTCGCCAGGGCGATCCGGGCTCGACCCGTTTCTATCTCTCCCTTGAAGACAGCCTGATGCGTATCTTCGCTTCCGATCGGGTCTCTGCCATCATGCAGAAGCTCGGCATGGAAGAGGGCGAGGCGATCGAGCACCCCTGGGTGACCAAGGCTATCGCCAATGCACAGAAAAAGGTCGAGGGTAGAAACTTCGATATCCGCAAGCAACTGCTGGAGTATGACGACGTCGCCAACGATCAGCGCAAGGTGATCTACCAGCAGCGCGACGAGCTGATGGATACCGGGGATGTCTCGGATTCAATCCACTCGATACGATACGACGTGGTGAACGACCTTATCAGCCGTTACATTCCACCGGAGAGCCTGGACGAGCAGTGGGATGTGGCAGGACTCACCGAGGCGCTGAAGAGCGAGTATGAGCTGGACTACCCGATCCAGCAGTGGCTGGACAGTGACGATACCCTGCACGAGGAGACGCTACGCAAGAAGATTCTCGACAAAATGGAGCAAGAGTACGCTGACAAGGAGGCACTGGCCGGGGCCGAGAATTTGCGCATGTACGAGAAGGCCATCATGCTGCAGATCCTGGACAGCAACTGGAAAGAGCACCTGGCGGCGATGGACTACCTGAGGCAGGGTATTCACCTGCGCGGCTATGCGCAGAAAAATCCCAAGCAGGAGTACAAGCGCGAAGCCTACGCCATGTTCGAGAGCATGCTGGACAGTATCAAGCAGGAGATTGTCACCGTCCTGACCAAGGTGAAGATCCAGCCACAGGAGACCATGGAGATCCCGGAGCACGAACAGAACACGGCCGATTTCCAGTTCAAGCACGAGGAGTTTGGCGGGTTTGGCGACTCCGGGTCGGATGACGAGGTGGCGCCGGGTGAGCAGGGCCCCGATGAGGAGAACCAGCAGCCATTCGTTCGTTCCGACCGCAAGGTTGGTCGGAACGAGCCCTGCCCCTGCGGTTCGGGCAAGAAATACAAGCAGTGCCATGGACGTATTCAGTAAACGGGAGTGCAAGGGTAGGGTGTGATGGAGTCCGTACATGATTGAATCGGGAAGCTTTGAGCCGGTTCCGGGAATTCGTCTTGGTTCGGCCGCGGCCGGAATCAAGTACCGGGATCGCGATGACCTGGTGGTGATTGAGCTGGCGGAGGGGAGTACCTGCGCGGGGGTATTTACCCGCAATGCGTTCTGTGCCGCACCGGTCACGGTGGCAAAAGAGCATCTGGGGGCTACCATGCCACGGTACCTGCTGATCAACTCCGGGAACGCCAATGCCGGTACCGGGAGCGACGGCCTGCGGGCAGCACGGGAGGCATGCAAGTCACTGGCGGCGGCCCGGGGATGCGCCATCAACCAGGTGTTGCCTTTCTCCACCGGGGTGATTGGTGAGCCGTTGCCCGTCGACCGCATCGCGGTGGCGGTGCCGGATGCCCTGAGCTCCCTCACCGAGCAGGGTTGGGAGCGGGCGGCGAAGGCGATCATGACCACCGATACCGTGCCCAAGCTGAGTTCCAGGCAGATCCAACTGGGCGGCAAGACGGTTACCGTCACCGGCATCGCCAAGGGCTCCGGGATGATCCGTCCGGATATGGCCACCATGCTGGCCTACGTTGCCAGCGACGCCCTGGTCGATCGGCACCTGCTGCAGCAGTGCCTGGAGATGGCGGTCCGGCCCTCGTTCAATTCGATCACGGTGGATGGGGATACCTCTACCAATGATGCCTGTATCCTGGTGGCTTCCGGGGTAAGTGGGTGCTCACCGATAACGGATGCCGAGAGTCCGGAGTTTGTGCGGTTCTGTGCCGCCGTGGAGGCGGTCTGCATGGATCTCGCCCGGGCCATCGTGCTGGACGGGGAGGGTGCCACCAAGCTGGTCGAACTCCGAATCGAAGGCGCGGCCTCGGAATCGGAAGCGCGGGACGTGGGCTACACGATTGCCCACTCCCCGCTGGTCAAGACAGCACTGTTCGCCTCTGACCCGAACTGGGGCCGGATTCTCGCCGCTGTAGGCCGCGCCGGTATTGCAGACCTGGAGATCGAGCGGGTGCGTATCTGGCTGAATGATGTGGTCATCGTGCGTGATGGAGGCCGCTCCGACGATTATACAGAGGCGGCAGGCCAGCGGGTGATGGCTGGCAGCGAAATCACTATCCGGGTCGACCTGGGGCGAGGCCAGGCCGATACCCGTCTCTTGACCTGCGACCTCTCCTACGACTACGTCAAGATCAATGCCGAGTATCGCACCTGAAGGCGATGTCGCTGGCACCTGCTGATACCCGGTTTCCATGATCATTCCGGTTGCCGTTGCGGTTATTCAGGACGGGCGCGGACGTGTTCTGTTGACGCGTCGTGCCCAGGGTAGCCACCAGGGCGGCTTGTGGGAGTTCCCGGGCGGCAAGCTGGAACCGGGTGAGAGCCTCGCACAGGCCCTGAAACGGGAGATCCGGGAGGAGCTGGGGATTGAAGTCAGTGCACACCAACCCCTGATCACGATCAATCACGACTATACGGACCGGCGTGTGCGGCTGGAGGTGCACAGGGTACTGGATTACCAGGGTGTGCCGTCCGGCCTCGAGGGTCAGCCCCTGGCCTGGGTCTCTCCATCTGACCTGAAACACTATCCGATGCCTGCGGCGGACCGGCCTGTCTGTAATGCGCTCAGGCTACCCGAGACCTACATGATCACGGGAGACAATGCGGACAACCTGGAGCGATTCCTGGCACAACTGGCGGATGCGATCGACCGTGGGGAAAGGCTGGTGCAGCTACGTGTGCCCGGACTGGAGGACGATCGCTACCGGGAGTTGGCCAGGGTGGTGCAGCATTATTGTGCAGAGAGGAGCGTGACCCTGCTGCTGAATGCACCGTTGTCACTGGTGCATGATCTGGATGCGGACGGAATACATCTCAATAGCCGGCAATTGATGACCTTGAGTGAGCGCCCACTTACGCGAGATAAGTGGGTGGCCGCCTCCTGTCACTCGCTGGAGGAGCTTCGCCAGGCGCTGGCGATCGGGGTGGATTTCTGTGTGCTGTCGCCGGTATTGCCGACCGCCTCCCATCCCGATGCAGAGATCCTGGGCTGGGACCGGTTCGAGCAGTGGGTCGACCAGGTCAATGTGCCGGTCTACGCCCTGGGGGGAATGACTGCTACCGAAATTCAGACGGCCCGGAGTCGAGGGGGGCAGGGGGTTGCCGCAATTCGGGGCCTTTGGGGTGATTAGGGGCTACTAACCCCGGATTACCCGCAATCGGTTTGCCGCTAGCTGTCGTAATCACTTTCCGGCGGCAGGAACGGGCGCTCCGCAGAGTCATCGGGAATCCGGTGTTTCTCCTCGAACCAGCCTCCCAGGTCGATCAGGCGGCAGCGTTCGCTGCAGAAGGGGCGTGATTCGGGCCGACTGTCCCAGCTGAACTCCTTTTTGCAGGTTGGGCAGGTGACCATTCTCGGGTTCATGCTCATGGCTGGGGCTTTTATCAGGTCCTAGAGAATACAGCAGTTGAGAAAGAAGGTGACATCCTGCTTGGTCTGGCCTGGACGCTCCTCGTCAGACTGCTCCAGGAAGCGGATGGTGAAGCGGTGTTTGCCGCCGCTGATCTCGGCGAACAGCCGGCTCTCCCTGGGCAGCCCAACCCGGATCAGCTGGGCTGGCGTCTGGGCATCCAGGCTCTGTTGAAAAAAACCGGTCTCCGCCAGCTCCCGGCTGGGGGTGGTGCTGCCCCGAATCAGCGATAAAAGCAGGGTGATCGCGGTATAGACGGGTTCCAGGGTATCTCGCCAGCAGGTGATCTCCTGTTGACGGACATCCGCCGGCTGCTGCAGCCAGAAATGGTAGATCGGCAGGTCGAAGGCGCAACTGCCTCCTGGAATTGTACTGCGCTGGGTGACGGTTTTCAGAAATTCGTTGTCCCGCAACTCCTGGCCCAGTTGTCCGTTCATCGCCTGCAATCTGCCGGAGATGGTGTTCAGTTCACGCAGGATCTGGTCGAGGCGTCCCTGGTTGACCCCGGGGCTGTTGCGGATTCCGGCCAGTTTCTCCTGGTGCCGCTTCAGTTCCTTGATCAGGTCACTCTTGATGTCGGCGCGGGCGAAGATCGCCACCATGTCGATCAGGCTGCTGATTGCTGCACGACTGTCCCAGGTGCTCTCCTGGGGGGTATGAAAGTCCACCTGCCTGAACAGGTGCTCCAGGCGCAGAAAGGTACGTGTCCTCTCGTTCAGGGGGTGCTCATAGATGATTTTGTCGGATGCGGCAGGTTGCATAGGGTCTGTGTGGCCTGGTGTCGAAGAGGTTGCAGTTTCCGGCGGAAGCGGCACGCTTCAAGGCCATTATACCGGATCGGGCCGTGTAAGCGTTTCAGGAGGAGAGTTTAAGATATTTTTGATGTAACTGCTCTACCTTCGCTTCAAGCTCCACCAGTGTACCGTCATTCCGGATAATGTCATCTGCCGCGGTCAGGCGCTGACTGCGGCCGCTCTGGCTGTCTATTATCGACCGGGCCTCGTCCTCGCTGCTCCCATCGCGCATCATCACGCGCCTGAGCTGGACTTCCGGGGGGCAATCGACCACCAGTATCCGGTCGACCGTTTTGTCCTGTCCTGTCTCGAACAGCAGGGGGATAGACAGAATAGCGTAGGGAGCACGGGTCTCCTCCAGCTGTTGGCGCATGGCGGCACGGATCTTCGGATGCAGGATCTTCTCCAGGCGGGTTTTTGCCTCGGGATCGGCAAAAATATGCTGTCGCAACCGGCGCCTGTCGAGAGTGCCGTCCTCCTGTAACAGCTCAGCCCCGAACTGCTCTACTATCTCCTGCAGGGCCGGTTGGCCCGGTTCCACCACCTGCCGGGATACGACGTCGGCGTCGATAACCGGCACACCAAGCCGGGCAAAGTGGTCGGTCACCGCCGACTTTCCGCTGCCAATTCCGCCGGTAAGGCCAATAACCAGCACGGCTCAGGCCAGTCCGGCCCATTGCAGATAGGCGGCGTTGATCTGCTCACCCCAGATCAGGCTGATCCAGCCGGCAACTGCTAAATAGGGGCCAAAAGGGATCGGAATATTCCTGTCCCGGCCCCGTACCAGGATCAGGCCGATACCCACAACCGCACCTACCAGCGAGGAGAGCAGGATGATCTGGATGAGACTCTGCCAGCCGAGCCAGGCACCAAACAGGGCCAGCAGCTTGAAGTCACCGTAGCCCATGCCCTCCTTACCGGTCAGCAGCCGGAACAGATGAAACACGCTCCACAGCGAGAGGTAGCCAGCCGCTGCACCGATGATGGCCGAGTGGCTGTCGGTAAAAAGGGGGAAGAGGCTGATGATGAGGCCGAGCCAGAGGACCGGCAGGACGATTGAATCCGGCAGTAACTGGTGATCGAAATCGATCAGGGAGAGGGCGATCAGGGACCAGGTCAGCACCAGGGCAGCGGCGGTCTGCCAGCCGAATCCGAAATGGAGCGCCACCGCCAGCGACAGCAGCCCGCTGGCCAGTTCAACCAGTGGGTAGCGGATGGAGATCGGATTTTTGCAACTGGAACAGCGTCCGCGAAGAAACAGCCAGCTCAGAACCGGGATGTTCTCCCAGGGGCGAATTCTATGCCCGCAATGGGGGCACGTGGATGCCGGCCGGCTCAGGGTCAGAGGCGGTTCCTTCTCCGGGGTCTCAATCTCCAGAAGCTCACGGCACTGGCTCTCCCAGTCCGCCTCCATCATCTTTGGCAGGCGATGGATCACCACGTTGAGAAAGCTGCCGACAAACAGACCGAGCAGGGTGCAGAGAGTTGCAAATAGCACGGGGCTCTGTTCGAAGAAACCGATAAACTCCATTCCAGATTGTACCTGCTACAAGGACTGTTAAAACACAGATGCCATTTTGAATATAGGTAGGTACATGGCGACAACGAGGCCTCCAACCAGGGTGCCGATGACCACCATGATAAGGGGTTCCAGTAGGCTGCTGAGAGCGTCCACAGCATTATCCACTTCTTCCTCGTAGAAGTCGGCCACTTTTGTCAGCATGTGGTCCAGTGCCCCCGACTCCTCGCCAATGGCCACCATCTGGGTCACCATGTGGGGAAACAGTTGCTGCTGTTTCATGGTGAGCTGCAGAGACTGGCCGGTCGCGACGTCCTCTCGCATGCGTAGCACCGCGTCGCCGTATATGGTGTTACCTGTCGCGCCCGCAACTGATTCAAGTGCTTCAACCAGTGGAACACCCGCGGCAAACATCGTAGCAAGAGTGCGTGAGAATCTCGCTATGGACGCTTTATTCAAAATGACTCCAATAACCGGGGTTTTCAGGAGGATTCGGTCAATGAATTGCCTGAGTTTTCGTGAACGTTTAAAAAAGTAGGTAAATATGTATATAAATCCAATAATGAATCCAAGCATTAACCACCAGTAACTCGTCATCCAATTTGACATACTCACGACCAACTTTGTGAAGGTAGGCAAATCGCCGCCAAAACTGGAGAAAAGACTTTCAAACTGGGGAATAACAAATATCATGATCAGCGCTGTGACGAGAACGGCGACGATTAGAACTGCAGCAGGGTAAAACAGCGCCTTCTTTATTTTGCCTTTGAGTGATTCGGTTTTCTCTTTATAGATAGCGATTTTATCCAAAAGGGCTTCCAGCACACCTGCTGCTTCACCGGCACGCACCAAGTTGCAGAACAAATCGTCGAAATGTAGTGGGTGCTTGGCCAGAGCTTCCGCGAGTGCTGTTCCCCCCTCAATATCGGCTTTTACCGATAGTAGTAAATCCTGCATTGAAGGGTTGTTATGCCCTTTTCCTACTATATCGAATGCTTGTACCAATGGTACGCCTGATTCCATCATAGTGGCCAGTTGTCGGGCAAAAACTGCTATGTCACCCGCGGTGATTTTCTTTTTTGTCGAAAATAGTGCGGTTGGTTTCTTCTTGACCTTGAGTGGATTGATTCCCTGTCTACGAAGATCAGCTCTGACCAGTGCCAATGATGCTGCCCTGGATTCGCCCTTAATACGCTTTCCGTTCTTGTCAGCGCCCTCCCATGTATATACAAAGGCTTTCTCTGGTTTAGGCGCCTTGGTGGCTTTTTTTGCAGCTGTCGCAGTAGCCATATCGATTAATCCTTGGTAACCCTGTTGATGTCTTCCAGGCTGGTAACGCCTGCCCTGACCTTGTTCAAGCCGGCTTCACGGAGAGTCAGAATACCCTCTTTTCTGGATTGCTCCTCGAGTTGAAGCGACGTACCCCCTTCCATGACCAGCTTCTCCATGGCCGAAGAGATCGGCATGATCTGGAATATACCAACCCGACCCTTGTATCCAAGAGTGCAGCGGTCACATCCCACGGCTTTGTATATGGTGAGATCCTTCAGCTCCTCTTCCTTGAAGCCCTCCTCCAGCAGTGCCTCCTGGGGTAAATCGTCGACTGCCTTGCAGTGTTCACACAGCCGCCTGGCCAGTCGCTGTGCCATGATCAGGATGACTGAAGAGGCGATATTGAACGGTGGGACCCCCATGTTGGCCAGTCGGGTCAGGGTCTGAGGGGCATCGTTGGTGTGCAGGGTGGAGAGGACCAGGTGTCCGGTCTGGGCCGCCTTAACGGCAATTTCGGCCGTTTCCAGGTCACGGATTTCACCCACCATGATAATGTCCGGGTCCTGCCTCAGGAATGCCCTGAGCGCCTCGGCAAAGGTGAGTCCGGTTTTTACGTTCACATTCACCTGGTTGATGCCGGGCACCTGGATCTCCACCGGGTCCTCTGCGGTCGATATATTAACACCCTCACTGTTCAGCATGTTGAGGCCTGTATAGAGTGAGACCGTCTTACCACTACCGGTGGGGCCAGTGACCAGGATCATGCCGTAAGGCTTCTTGATCGCTGTCTCAAACAGCCTCTTCTGCTCCGGTTCGAAGCCGAGCGCCTCGATACCCAGCTGGGCGCTGGTCGGGTCGAGGATACGCAGCACCACCTTCTCCCCGTACAGGGTAGGGCAGGTGTTGACACGGAAATCGATGGCCCGGTTCCGGGAGAGTTTCATCTTGATGCGGCCATCCTGGGGCACCCGGCGCTCGGCGATATTCATGCGTGACATCACCTTGATGCGGGCAATCAAACGAGACGCGATGTTGATTGGCGGAGAGGCGACTTCGTGTAGAATACCGTCCTGCCTCAGGCGGACCCTGAAGGTCTTTTCGTAGGGTTCAAAGTGGATATCGGATGCCCCCCCGTTGATGGCATCCAGCAGCATTTTGTTGACAAAGCGGACGACCGGTGCGTCGTCGACGTCGAGATCCCCTTCCTTCTTGTCACTGTCGGCCTGGTCATCCGTCGAAATATCCAGGTTGTCCAGGTCGGCATCCAGCAGATCCGACATGCTGGTGTCGTTGGCCTCCAGGGCGGTCTCAATTACCCTTACGAGTTTGTCCTCCTCGACAACTATGGCTTCCGTTGAGAGACCGGTGTGGAACTTTATTTCGTCCAGTCCCTGGATGTTAGTAGGGTCCGAAACCGCAAGAAACAATCGATTTCCACGCTTGAAAATCGGCAAGGCGTGATGCTTTCGAATCAGTTTCTCATCAACCAGTCCAATTGGCGCGACAGCGATATCGAGTGCGTCCAGTTCGAACATAGGAACGCCGAACTCCTGTGAGGCCGAGAGAGCGATATTGATGCTATCCAGAAGCTTGTTCTCCACCAGGTAGGAGACAAACTGCTGACGCTTTTTCACTGATTCCTGGATCGAACGGCTTACCACCTCTTCAGATAGCAGGCTATCCTCAACAAGACGCCGGGGCAGGCCGCTTAAAACGGTATTCTGGGTTGCTGTTGCCATGTGATCAGGTTTTTCTATTAGAGGTGGTAGTGACTTGAGCCCGTTTGATTTTAACTATTGGATTAGCTTAACAACTATTCTATCGGCACCATCGTTCGTTTCTTTGCATAAAGTGCGCGAATAATTTTACTCTGGCATTCCCTGAATAGCTAAATATTTGACTTTTTTCAAGTTATTTGTGTCATATTCCGAATAAGTTATTGTTTTTACTTGGCTGTGCAGTTTTTGGGGTAACGATGCCACTCGTAATCCGTTGCTCAAGTAAATGCTACCCACTACCTTTCTCCTTGTCCGTTAGGCAGCAGATATTGTTCCAGCGTTTGAGCATATATCCCCTAAATAGGGAAATACATGCCAGGCAGGTGACAAAAATTGTCACTTTTTGACGATTTCGAGTGCTTAGTGGCGAGTTTCCTGCGACGTTCAGTGATGTGATTGGGATTGAGTTGCGCTGCCGATCATATATCCGACATATAAACAACAGTCTCCTGATAGGATCTTGTTTCTTTGTATAACTAACTGAATTAACACGTATTTCTATTGTCATGCCCTCGCATTGAAGTATGGAAGGCCAGTAACGTGGATACGGCCTCGTTGAATTGAACGGAAAATCCTGCGGGTACCTGTGATCGTCGGTCGCCCGTGGAAGTCGGACCACCACGTGGCAAGATAAAAAATAGATATTTAACAATATGTTATTCTTTAAAAACTCAATTAGAACTCTTGAGTCAAGCCCCTGTCTTCCCGATAGGAGTGCGTTTTCAGGGCCAATTCCCAGCGTAAAAGAAAGTTGTTGGGAGGCAAGGAGGGATCATTCATGATTGCCTCTGCCAGTGATGATTGGCACGGATAGTGCTTGGCTTAGGGTGCGAGGTATTTATCTGGCGGCGACGCAAACAGCCTACCTGCCTTGCGCTTCGCCGGTTCATGCAAGAGCTTATTTACAATACTCTTAATTACAATACTAGGAGAGTTCCTATGAAAAAGATCCAACAAGGTTTCACCCTGATCGAGTTGATGATCGTCGTGGCGATCATCGGTATCCTGGCCGCTATCGCGTTGCCGGCTTATCAGGACTATACCGTTCGTGCACAGGTTTCTGAAATGATCCTGGCGGGTTCAGGTGCCAAAAACACCATTGCCGAGTTTGCTCAGGTAAATGGCCAATTACCGGGAGCAGCATCTGTAACTGTCAATACCCAAGCTAGCCAATATGTAGCCAGCGTCGCTTGGGACGGAACGAATGTACTTGTAACCGGAACCAATGCGTTTAGTGCGGCTGCAGCTCGTGGCACGGAAATAATTCTGACACCTTCCGCGCCTACTGCGACCGGTGTGGTGACCTGGACCTGTGGTGGTAGTGCTGGTAACCCGATGCCTGCCCAGTTCCGACCGGCCAGTTGCCAAAATTAATCAGACTTAGAGAAAAACCCCGGCAAATCGCCGGGGTTTTTTTGGTGTTCGAATTGTCAGCTATTGGTATATCGGAAATACAGCCGGTGTGGCTTTGTGGGGAAGGGAGTAGTGACTGAAGCATTTACATCAAATCGTCTGTTTCTGTGGATGCTGGGAGGGTTGTTCCTGGTTTCTTCCTTCTATTATGTTCCCAACACAGGAGGGACCGGGCTGCACCTACCAATGAACATTGTCGCCTGGCTGACTGCATGCTGGGGAATCGGTATCGCTTTCCTGCTGTCTGTTGTCAGGCGGGTATTTTACTACCCAAGGCACTGGTTCCTTATTCTAGCCTTTCCTGGGTTAGTGATACTTGGTGGATTGTTGGCGGACGTGAACCTGCCCGAAGAGTGGTTTTTTCGTCAGTTGTTCATTCTGGGCGGCGTAGCCTTTCTTTTTGCACTGTTCCAATTCAACCCGAATGTGAAGGCCTTGGATGGTGGTTTGGTAATAATAGTAGTTGCGACATTCCTTCATGCCGTGATTGGTATTCTGCAACTCCACTATCCCGTCGTGCTGCAGAACCGTCTTCCGTTGGCGTCCATGCCAATCCCGATTGGTGTATTTCAGCAGGTAAACAACCACGCCAGCTTTCTCGCGACGGGAATAGTTGTCACCCTGTACACCTTAACTCGCCCCAGCTTTCGAAAAGGCTGGTTGAGTGGTCTGCTCGTACTGTTTACCCTTCCAGCGGCGTTCTACGTGATACTGCAGTCCGGGTCCAGAACCGGTCTTCTTGGCCTTGTTTTGGCTATTCCCATTCTCTTTATATGCAGGCGGCGACAATTTTTCGAAAGGAAATGGATTGTTCTGGTCGCCGTACTGCTGTCGCTGTCTACCGTGTTCGTTGGTCGTTATGGGTTGGATCAGGCGTCGGCGAAGGTCGCTACAGCTGCAACGAATCCTGCTTCATCCGCACGGGTCACAATCTATTCTATTGGTTTGGAGTTGCTTGCGAAGGAACCTCTACACGGCCACGGAATAGGGAATTTTGTGCGGGCATGGGTGCCGCAGGCGGCAGACTATTACAGGCGCAATCCGGGTGTATATATGCCGGAGTCGATTAGTCATCCACACAATGAGTTACTTTTCTGGGTAATTGAGGGTGGCGCAATTGCGGTAGTCGGGCTGGTCCTAACCATTTTTGGCATAATGTACGGTCTCTATAGATGTGGTTTTCAACGTGGTGGTGGTTATGCGGCAATGTTGCTGCCAATTAGTCTTCATACCCAGGTCGAACTACCTTTTTATACATCCGTACTGCACTGGTTTTTGTGGCTATTCCTGTTGTTTTTACCGCTTCGTCATCAAGTCAGAGCCGTTTGTTTGCGGGTGAGTGGATCTTTCCAGAGATTGATGCAGATTGTCATAGTTTTGTTTGTTTTCTTTAGCTCACTATTTCTCGTCGACGTTTTGGATGCCCAGGCTGACTTGAACAGTTCGTTGAATGATAGAGACAAGCCCCCTCCTCATTTACAGGTGGCACTGCGCAATCCCTATTTCAAGCCTGATGCGGAGTTGGTGGCAATGCGAACAAATCTATATTCAGGTATCGAAAGCAATGAAACTGAACGTGTAGTCGAGTACGTGAAATGGGCAGATGGGTATATAAAGGATAAGCCTGTCTTGATGCTCTATATCGATCTCATAAAGGCGGAGCGATTCTTGAGGCCAGAGACATATGGCTGTGGTGCGGTTAAGCGAGCGCTTCGTATGTATCCTCACGTGGCCAATCTCCAAGAACGGGGTCTTGAATGTCGAAGTCAGTCTATGCCTAATTTACTTAAACGGTAGCGGAGTGCCCTGAACGAGATCCCGAGTTTTTTTGCAGTCGCAGTTTTGTTCCAGTGCGACTCTTCGAGCGCTTTTACTATCAAGTCGCGTTCGAGACTTTCAAGGCGGTCTTCCAGTGGCAAGTCTTTGTAGATAGCCTCTTTCTGAGATAAATCGGGTTTTCCTGTGGAGGTTAGATTGAGGTCGTGTTTAGTAATTTTGTCTTTTTCGCACAATGCACAGGCTCCCTCAAGTATATTTTCCAGTTCACGGACATTTCCCGGGAAGAGGTAGGTGCGCAGTTGTTCTAATGCTTCTTTTTCGATAACAGGGCAGGGGATATTGTTTTGTAGCGCGATTTTTTTCAGTAGGCTGTTTGCCAGGATTTCTATATCCTCCCTTCGTTCACGCAGCGCGGGAATCTCTAGTTCAATAACATTTATTCGGTAAAACAGATCTTGCCTGAACTCCCCCTGATCCACTAATAGGGCAAGGTCTTTGTGTGTTGCACTTATGATTCTCGTGTCGACAGAAATTTCCCTCTGTCCACCCACCGGCCGCACCATTTTTTCCTGTATCGCTCGTAGCAGTTTTACCTGCATGGGTAGTGGTAAATCTCCCACTTCATCAAGAAACAACGTGCCGCCATCTGCCAATTGGAAAAGTCCCTGCTTGTCATGGGTTGCACCCGTAAAGCTTCCTTTAATATGGCCAAAAAACTCGCTTTCCATCAATTCCTGGGGTATTGCTCCGCAGTTAACAGCCACAAAACTATTATCGGTACGCGGGCCCTGTTCATGTATCATTCGGGCAGCGAGCTCCTTTCCCGTACCTGATTCGCCGTGTATGAAAACGGGTGCCTGGCTACGTGCCAGCTTTCGCGTCATTGTTCTTATGCGGTCGATGGCGTTTGACTTGCCGAGTAAGACGGTTTTCCCGGCATAGGTTTGATCAGCTGCATAATAATTATTGGCTGGACTGTTTTCAGTAGGTGGTTTCGAAGGTATAGGTCTTTCCAGCTTAAGTGCTGTCTCAACCAGTTTGCGTAATATCTTTAAATCAACCGGTTTGGAGACAAAATCAAACGCCCCGGTTTTTAACGCATCGATAGCAGATTCCATGTTGCCATGGGCTGTGATAACAGCGATGGGAAGATTCGGGTACTTCTCTCCAACAAACTTCACCAGCTCGATTCCATTGCCATCAGGAAGGCGCATGTCAGTCAAGCAAAGATCAAAGTCCTCATTTTTTAGCCACTCACGGGCCTGATGAAGATCACCGGCGGCTCGGCAATCAATGGACATTCTGCCCAGGGTAATCTCCAGGAGTTCCCGAATATCCGGCTCATCGTCCACCACCAGTGCCAGGGGGTTGCTCATGGTCATGCGGTCCTCGATAGGTTTCGGCATGCACTTCCCCGTGATAACGCAATGCCGGTGGCTCGGTGTCTAGAAAAAGCATTTCTGGTCACTGCTGATCTCCATGAATTCCCTCTCCTCCAGGGAGAGGGTTGGGGTGAGGGCATAATCTCAGCTGACTTTCTCATTGCCTGGATCCCCCTCATCCTGCCCTTTTCCCTGAGCGACCTCGGTGCCGCTTGACGGTAGAAGGTACGCACGAATTGATTCTCTATGTTGCACTGCCCGGCTATTGCTTGATCCATCAAGTGCGAACATTCTGCTGTAAACAAGCGAAGTGGTTCTTACTTGGGCGACATTGATTACGGGTACTCAATCTATCTGCTCCGGTTAGGTGTCGCCTCTCTACCTGACCGGCTCATTGCCCCGGCCCGGGAAGGTGATTCTGAAACAGCTACCCCCCGTGGGAGGGGCGACATACTCAAGCCCAAGGCGGTTTGCCTCGCATAGCTCTTTCGCAATATACAATCCCAGTCCCGTACCCGCATTCTTCGTGGTAAAGAAGGGTTCGAACATCTGCTGGGTCTCTTCCGGACCTATGCCCGGGCCGTTATCGATGATGTCGACGAAGGGGCCGCCGGATTCCCGGGTGATGCCCCCGTTGATCTCGATCTTCAGTTTTTCCGGCTCCCTGTTAAAGTGCCTGATTGAATTCTCGCACAGGATAACAAAAACCTGCCGTAGCTGGCTCGGATCGGTGCGGACCAGGGTGCTGTCCGGTGTGATCGTTGTTCGTAGCACTCCCTCTGGCAGATCGAGTGTCCTGACCAGTTCACTGGAAAACTCCTCCAGCCAGGGCTTCAGCAGGAACTCTTTCGGCAGCGATCTGCCGCGACGGGAGAGTTGCAGTACGTTTTCGATGATTTCGTTTACCCGCCGGGTGTTGGTGTTGACGATCTCCACCAGCCGTTTATCGCCCTCTGGCAGTTCCGGTGATTCGGTCAGCAGTTGACCGGCGTGACCAATGGCCCCCAGGGGGTTGCGGATCTCGTGGGCGATGCTCGCTGTCAGGCGCCCCAGGGAGGCGAGCTTCATCTGCTGCGCCTGCTGGGTGACAGTGGCGGTATCCTCCAGGAATATGACCGCACCGCCCTTGTTGTTCTCTCCCAGCAGCGAAAAACCGGGACTCAGCTCACGACTGCCGGATGTTGGCCTGAACGGTTTGGGGCGGCGGTGCTGATCCGGGTCCCACTCCGAGAGTTGGACCGCCAGCTGGTGGCAGGCCTGCTCCAGGGGGCTGCCGGTACCGCATTCGGGCATCCCCAGCAGGTACCAGGCCGATTCGTTCATCAGGCGGATGGTGCTGTCCGGGTCGACTACGATAATGCCGGTCAGCATGTGCTGGATTACGTACTCGTTAAGCTGTTCCATGTTGGCCAGATCCAGCTGGCGCTGGCTGGACAGGGCCTCGCTTCGCTTCAGCTGGCGGGAGAGGAAGTGGGCCAGGATAGCGATGGCAAAAAAGAGGGTCCCGAGCAGGCCGGACTGGGTATAGGCGGTGGATTCAAAGGTCTGGTAGAGATGGGCGAAAAGTTGCTCGGAGAGGATAAAGATCGAAGCCAGTGCCGCCTGCAGTGCCGCGTATGTACCTCTTGTGATCAGGCTGCTGGCGGCGATGGAGACGGCAAGCAGCATGCCGAGGCCGGAACTGACACCCCCGCTGGCATGCATCAACAGGGTGATTGCGCAGATATCCACGAACACCATCAGGAACGCCTGCTGGTTGATGGCGCTGTCGGCGGTGGTGTAGAGCACCAGGCCGCTGGCGATCACCAGGCCGATGTAGCTGACCACGGCAATGGTGTAGAGCAGCGGATGGCTGCTTCCGAGTAGCTCCGGGCCGCTACCGCTGAAAAAGAGTATGCCCAGCAGGGTGGATAGGATCAGGCGGTAGTAGAAAAAGAGTTGCAGCGAGCGGGAGCGGTCGGCGGTCGACTCGATCTCCTGGGCGGACGCCTGCTCAAAGGTTTTTTTGGAAGCGGTGGGCGGCATCGTTACTGAACGGGCTTGTGTTCCGGTACTCCGGCAGTCGGCGAAGGGCTAGGATTTGTCATGCGATGCCTGGTCCAGATGCTCCCGTGAGCAGTAGAACAGGGAGCCTCGTTCAAGTGCCTCTCGCTCCGGTAGAAATGTGCCACAAACTTCGCACCTGACCATGTTTTCTGCAACGTTTTTTTGCCTGTTGACGGACGTTTTGCGGGCGCGTACAAGGTATCTCCGTACCATGATGTACACCGCCCCGACGGCGAGAATAATCAGCAGTAATCTTATGCCCATAATCCCAGCTTATTAGGGTATTTCCTAGTTTTGCTTATTTTGTCGATTTCGACCAGAATAGCACTCTTTTTTATAATGTTGACCGGTAGCGAGAATGAATCTACACGAGTATCAATCGAAACAGTTATTTGC
>JAPHTA010000357.1 GCA_026196475.1 Sedimenticola sp. | reverse complement strand
TGCCCCTTCGGGGCGTTCCGCGACTTCCTTGATCCACCGGATCAAGGCTTCGCCTCACCCTGTCGGGCGCGCCATTCACTTCGTTCATTCTGCACTCCACACACAGGATTTCCTGCCCCTTCGGGGCTTTCCACGACTTCTCTGGTCCACGAAAACCCCAAATCATGGACTTATCCTGGCTGGCACCCTGTGCAGGCGCTTTCATGGATAGTGCTCCCTGCTGCTAAACTTGGTGATCTCTACTCCACAGAACGGCCCACCATCAGCGGGGAGGCAATCCCGCCCCAACCGGAAACAGCCACATGCCGGAAAAAGGCGCACTTCGCACCGCCCTGCTCACCACCCTGGCGATGATCGCCTTCGCGGCCAACTCACTGCTCTGTCGCCTGGCGCTGGGCGGGGAGACTATCGACGCCGCCAGCTTTACCACCCTGCGACTGGCCTCCGGCGCCTTGATGCTGTGGCTGGTGACCCAGGCCGGAAGTCGGCCGGTCACCCGCCCGCTGAGCAGGGACTGGCTCTCCGCAGCAATGCTGTTTCTCTACGCGGTTACCTTCTCCTTCGCCTATACCACGCTCAGCACCGGCACCGGCGCGCTGATCCTGTTCGGCGCGGTCCAGCTGACCATGTTCCTGGTCGGCCTACGACGGGGCGAGCACTTCTCCCCACTCTCCTGGACCGGACTGGCTATTGCCCTGGCTGGACTCGTCTACCTGCTCTCCCCCGGAATCAGCGCGCCGGATCCGTTCGGCGCCCTGTTGATGGTGGCCGCCGGTATCGGCTGGGGCGTCTACTCACTGCGGGGACAAGGGGCCAGCCACCCGCTGCATGGCAATGCACGAAACTTCCTGCTGGCCCTGCCCATGGCCCTGCTGGTGAGCCTGGTCTTTTACGACGACCGCCTGCTGACACCCAGCGGGATGCTGATCGCCATCTTCTCCGGCGCCGTCGCCTCCGGTCTCGGCTATATCATATGGTATGCAGCGCTGAAGGGGCTCAGCGCCACCGGCGCCGCCACGGTGCAGCTCTCGGTACCGGTGATTGCCGCCTTCGGCGGTGTCATGCTGCTCTCCGAGGCGGTCACAACACGCCTGATCATCGCCTCCGCAGCCACCCTGGGCGGGGTCGCCCTAGCGCTCACCCAGCGCAGACGGGCCGGCAGCTGACTCCGGCCCGGGGTTGTGGAGCGCCTAAAATCAGGTAATATATCTACGATTGTATATATAGAGATTCGTAGATATTATGGAACCCACTTCGCTTTTCAAGGCGCTGTCAGACCCCACCCGGTTGCGCTGTCTTCTGCTGCTCAGCAGGAAAACGGAACTCTGCGTCTGTGAACTGACCCAGGTGCTGGATCTCCCGCAACCCAAGGTCTCCCACCACCTGGCGGCCCTGCGCAAGACCGGACTGGTATCGGACCGCAAGGAGGGGTTGTGGATCCACTACCGGATCAGCCCCGACCTGCCCGACTGGGCTGGCAGAGTGATCCAGGCTACCGCCGACGGAATCGCTGACCAGGAGCCCTTCGCCGGAGACGGCAACAAACTGTTTGCGACAAACCAGCGTGTCGCCGAGCTTTGCGCCAGCTGATGCAACCTCATCATCAACGCCTGACCAGCGGGAGCCCCCATGTCCAGTCAGTGTGAAACCGCCGCCAAACAGCAGAGTGGCGCCAGGATGGGATTTTTTGAACGCTACCTGACCCTCTGGGTCTTCCTCTGCATCGTTGCCGGCATCCTGCTGGGCCATCTGCTGCCCGTCCCGTTCCAGCTGCTGGGCCAGATGGAAGTCGCCCAGGTCAATATCCCGGTGGCAGTCCTGATCTGGCTGATGATCATTCCGATGTTGCTGAAGATCGATTTCGGTGCCCTGCACCAGGTCCGGAAGCACTGGCGCGGGGTCGGCGTCACCCTGTTCGTCAACTGGGCAGTCAAGCCCTTCTCCATGGCCCTGCTGGCCTGGCTCTTCATCCGCGGCCTGTTCGCCGACTGGCTGCCCGCCGACCAGATCGACAGCTATATCGCCGGACTGATCCTGCTGGCCGCCGCCCCCTGCACCGCCATGGTCTTCGTCTGGAGCAACCTGTCGGATGGTGAACCCCACTTCACCCTGACCCAGGTGGCGCTGAACGACACCATCATGATCTTCGCCTTCGCCCCCATCGTCGGTCTGTTGTTGGGCCTGTCGGCGATCACGGTACCTTGGAACACCCTGTTTCTCTCGGTGGTGCTTTACATCCTTGTTCCGGTGGCGGCGGCTCAGCTGTGGCGTCACCTGCTGTTGCACAGAGGTGGCCCGGAGGCGCTGCAACGTACCCTGGACCGGCTTGGCCCCCTCTCCCTGCTGGCCCTGTTGATCACCCTGGTGCTACTGTTCGGCTTCCAGGGCGAACAGATCCTGGCGCAGCCGACCATCATCGCCCTGCTGGCGGTGCCGATCCTGATTCAGGTCTACTTCAACTCCGGCCTCTCCTATCTGCTCAATCGCCACTTCGGTGTCGCCCACTGCGTGGCCGCTCCCTCGGCCCTGATCGGCGCCAGCAACTTTTTCGAACTGGCGGTGGCCACCGCCATCGTGCTGTTCGGTTTCGAATCCGGCGCCGCGCTGGCCACGGTGGTCGGAGTGTTGATCGAGGTGCCGGTCATGCTCTCGGTC
>JAPHTA010000257.1 GCA_026196475.1 Sedimenticola sp. | reverse complement strand
CGGTTGGGCAGTTCGGTCAACACGTCATGATGGGCCAGAAACTCCACCCGTTCCTGTGACTGCTTGATGGTGCTGATGTCCGAGATCACTGAGATGTAATTGGTGACCCGCTGCTGCTCATCCCGTACCGCACTGATGGTCAGCCAGGCCGGGTAGAGATCCCCGTTCTTGCGCCGGTTTATCAGCTCACCTCGCCACTTGCTGGTCTCGTTGATCGCCGCCCACATGTTCTGGTAGAAGAAGTCATCCTGCTGTTGTGACTTCCAGAAACGGGGCGTCTTGTCCAGAATGTCCGCTTCCGAGTAACCGCTGATCTCGCTGAACGCCTCGTTGATGGCGATGACCCGCATTTCGGCATCGGTAATCACCACCCCCTCGGTTACCTGCATGAAGATGGTGGAGGCCTGGCGCAGCTTGGCCTCGCTCTCCTTGCGCTCGGTGATATCCAGGTTGGTCGATCGGATACTCACCTGTACCCCCGCCTCATCATACACCGGCATGCAGATATGGTTGATCCAGCGTACCTGGCCGGCTTCAGTTAACAGCCGGATATCGAAGCTCTCCGCCGCGCCCCCTTCGTTGACCCTGTGTACGTGGTTTTCCCAGAGTGCCAGATCGTCAGGATGAATCAGGCGATCCATCAGGTTGGGCTGACGATAGAACTGTTCTGGAGAGAGTCCGGTGACCGCACGGCAGGAAGGTGAGACGTACTCGTAACTGCCGTCAATTCTGCGCAGGTAGATGAACTCCTGGGCGTGATCAGCAATGGCCCGGAACTGGTCACCCGTCACTCGTAACTCGTATCGAAGGGTTAACAGGTAGCCGCCAAGCAGACCGATCGTCAGGGCCACGATGGTCGGCACCACGTAGAGAGTGGGACCCAGATGACCGTATGCGAAGTAGCCCTGAATGGAGGCCAGGCACCAGAAAAAAAGTAACGTGGCAGGAACCGCTCTGAAATAGTAGTTTGGCTTTCTTGTTGTTATCTGCATGGTCGATGCATTCCGGACCGAATCAGCCTCCTTGCAGGGGTTCAGTGCAGACCTGGTCTCTTTTCGCCCGTTCGGCGAGACTGCACAACCGTTAACCTTCTTTATGGCATAAATAGCCCCTGGTTGCCAGAAACCCGCCTTGATAACACAGCAACAATACCTGGCAACAGTTGGATAAATCGCCAGGAACAATAAAATCACGGAGGATCGGCTGGACGATTCGTAGGCTGTCACAGCCTATGGTGTAACATAGCGAGTGATTGGCGGTCTGATTACCGGTCGGATTCAATCGAAGGAGAGCCGATGGAGTGGAACCGATTTATCCTGGAGCATGAACTGTCGATACGCCTCGGCTTTTTCTTCGGCGTTCTACTGCTGGTTGCGCTGTGGGAACTGCGCGCCCCACGGCGTCCGTTGACCCAACCCAAGTCGTTGCGCTGGTTAAACAACCTGGGGCTGACCTTCTTCAATACCCTGGTTCTGCGCCTGCTGTTCCCCGCCGCGGCGGTCGGGATGGCACTGTTTGCCGCCGGACAGGGATGGGGGCTGTTCAATTACTATGATCCCCCCCTGCTGCTGAGCGTGCCGGTTTCAGTCATCATCATGGACGGGGTGATCTATCTGCAACACGTGATGGTACACGCGGTTCCAGTTCTCTGGCGGCTGCACCGGGTGCACCACGCCGACCTCGATTTCGACGTCACCACCGGCGCCCGCTTCCACCCCCTGGAGATCATCCTCTCCATGCTGATCAAGTTCGCGACCATACTGCTGCTCGGGCCACCGGTGGTGGCGGTGGTGATATTCGAGGTCATCCTCAATGCCACCGCCATGTTCAACCATGGCAACCTGCGACTGCCGGAGAAGGTGGACCGGATACTGCGACTGTTCGTTGTCACCCCCGACATGCACCGGGTACACCACTCAATAGAGGATGATGAAACCAACAGCAACTTCGGGTTCAGCCTGCCCTGGTGGGACCGGCTGTTCGGCACCTACAGGGCACAGCCCCGGGCCGGTCACCCGGGGATGACCATCGGCATCGACCATTTCCGCGATCCGGCCCGGGTGGAGCGGCTGCCGGGCATGCTGATGCTGCCCTTCTCCCGCCATATCGGACGCTATGCGATCAACCGGCGCAGCTGGAAGCAGCCACCGAACTCCTGACTCAGCCGGCCAGCGCCTGCAGGATATCGGCCTGCAGATCCTCCACATCCTCGATCCCGACCGAGAGTCTCAGCAAACCGTCAGCCACTCCCATAGTCTGCCTCTGTTTTGGACTCAGGTGCCGGTGAGAGGTGGTGGCCGGGACACAGACGGTACTCTCCACCCCGCCCAGGCTGAGCGCGGGAGTGATCATATCCAGTTTGCGCAGGAAACGCTCCGGGTTCACACCTCCCGGCTTCAACTCGAATCCGAGCATGGCCCCGTAGCCGCTCATCTGCTTGCGCGCGATCCCGTGGGTGGGGTGGCTCTCCAGTCCAGGGTAATAGACGGCAGCGACCACCTCCTGTCCGAGCAGGAAGCGGGCCAGCTGAGCGGCATTGTCACTCTGCCGCAGCACCCGCAGGGCCAGGGTCTTCAGACTGCGCTCCAGCAGGTAGGCATCGGTAGCATTGAGGCAGCCGCCCAGGTTGAGAGCCGAGGCACGTACCCGGTCGATCACCTCCCGGGAGCCGAGGGCCACCCCGCAGCTGAGATCGCTGTGCCCGGCCAGGTACTTGGTGCCACTGTGCAGCACCAGGTCGATACCCAGCAGGCGGGGGTTCTGGTTGATCGGCGAGGCGAAGGTATTGTCGACCAGGGTCAGGATGCCCCGCCCCGCAGCCCCTTCCGCCACCCGCTGCAGATCGACCACGGTCAGCAGCGGGTTGGTGGGTGACTCCAGGTAGATGGCGCGGGTGTTGTCACGGGTTGCGGTGAGAATGGATTGGGCGTCCGAAGGGGCCAGCGTGAAGTCGATACCCAGGCGTTCGAACTCCTTCATCACCAGGTTGAAGGTGCCGCCGTAGAGCTGGTCCTGCAGGACCACGTGATCACCGGCCGAGAGGTGCGACAGCAGGCAGGTGGAGATGGCGGCCATGCCGGAGCCGAACAGGAGGCCTGCCTCGGCCGACTCCAGCTGGCACAGCTTCTCCACCACCGCTGCCTGGTTCGGGGTGTTGAAGTAGCGCGGATAGGGCTGGCTGTCGTCGTCCAGGTAGCGGAACGCGGAGGAGGTGTGGATCGGGGTATTGATGCCCCGGGCATGGGTCTCCATACCGCTGCCGGCGTGGACACATCGACTGCTCTTCTTCATGCTGGGTCACTCCTCCAATCGGACCACCCCAACGGGCGGCGTTCAGTTACTCTCCAGGCACTGCAGGTGTGGACGGGAACGCTTCCAGAAGCGGCGCAAAGCACGGCGATCCAGCTGTAGCGCGCTGCCGTTGCAGGGGTAGAGAATCAGCCGCAAGCAGTTTTCCGTCAGCGCCTGCTGCAGCGGTTGAAGCCACGATTCGAAGCGGCCAAGTCTGCTCAGCCACGCTTCCGGATCGGCACACAGCACGCTGCGTTGCAGGGCTTCATAGCAGACCAGCAGCTCCCCCTCCTCCTGTAGCAGGGCTTCCGCCCTCTCCGGCAGCGCGGCACGGGGGGTTGCGGTGGCCCTGGCCAGCCCTTTCAGCAGCGGCGAATCACCGTACAGGGCACCCGCCGGGGAGGAGATCTCCGCTAGCACCCTGCCCCCGCCGGAGAGCCAGGCACCGCTGACGGGGCCCTTGCCCTCCTGCTCCCGCCGTTCGTTCACTTCAGACTGGTAGAACAGCATCTGGATCTCGTTCAGCACGCCGTGCCAGCGGATACCGTCCTCCCCCCGGGGCAGGAACAGGTCCATGTTGCGGCCGAAGGCATCGGTGACCTCGTAGGTATGCAGATCGGGCGGCGTCTCCAGCGGCAGGTACCAGCGATGGGGATGAAGCGCTTCCACCTGCCACCCCTCATCGGCGAAGTGTCGATTGAAAAGCTCGACCAGGGTCTGCGCCTCCTGCCGCTCCAGGCCCAGGTCTTCGACATCGAACAGTAGCAGCCGGTCCTGATCCGGGCGCAGGTAGACAGGGGTCAACTGCAGCCAGTAGCGGCCATCAGCCTCCGCCCCGTCACCGATACGGCGGTAGGCCGCAGTGGGCAGGTTGAGCTGATCGTCAGCCGTCACTCCAAACAGGCTGAACAGCACCGAATCCAGGTGCTCCCCGGGCCAGGCGCGGGGACGCGCGCGGGCCATCAGTCGCTCCAGTAGCGGGAAACGGTCCGGCTGCCCCGACCCGGCCAGGGCAGGCATGGGCCCCAGCAGGCCCGGTACCAGAAGGTGGATTGTCAGGGGAGGTGTCGCCATGGCCATGTATCAATCGTGAGGCGCGGACGCGCCTGTGAAACGGGACCACCAGCCGCGATCAGTCACGCCGACCGGGCCGGGGCGAATGACACCGGGGCCGTTGCGCCCCGGTGCTCTCGCCGGAGGCTCAGCCCTCCAGCTCTTCCATGCGGATCCGCATCACGTTGCCGGTGACCGATGGCAGGGACTCGATGCGCTTGATCGCCTCGTTCATCTGCCGCTCCAGCACCCGGTGGGTCAGCATGATGAGAGAGACCTGGGTATCGCCCTCGGCCGGCTCCTTCTGCTGTATCGCCTCGATGCTGATGCCGTTGTCAGCCAGGATGCGGGTGATCTCGGCCATCACGCCCAGTTGATCGATCACCTGCATGCGCAGGTAGTAGGCGGTCTCCACGTCGTCCATGCCGAGGATAGGCAGATCGGACAGTTCGTTGGGCTGAAATGCCAGGTGCGGCACCCGGTTCTCCGGGTCGGTGGTCAGGGCCCGCACCACGTCCACCACGTCCGCCACCACCGCCGAGGCGGTCGGCTCGGCACCGGCACCGGCACCGTAGTAGAGGGTCGGACCCACTGCGTCGGCCTTCACAAGCACCGCGTTCATCACCCCGTCCACATTGGCGATCAGGCGCCGCTCCGGGACCAGTGT
>JAPHTA010000192.1 GCA_026196475.1 Sedimenticola sp. | reverse complement strand
GGTTCTCCGCGTGGGCACGGAAAGCGTGCCCACCCTGCCAGCTCGTTCCCACGCTCTGCGTGGGAATGCATATAGAAGCCTTAGTGCCCCGCCTTTTCTCCGCTGGCATTGTGCCGGGTTCTCCGCGTGGGCACGGAAAGCGTGCCCACCCTGCCAGCTCGTTCCCACGCTCTGCGTGGGAATGCATATGGAAGCCTTAGTGCCCCGCCTTGTCTCCGCTAATGACGCCTCTTCGTACCTGGTCCAGCTCGATGGATTCGAACAGGGCCCGGAAGTTGCCCTCGCCAAACCCCTCGTTTCCCTTGCGCTGGATGATCTCGAAGAAGATCGGGCCGATCACGGTGCGGGTGAAGATCTGCAGCAGCAGCCCCTGACCCTGGGTCGGGGCGCCATCGATCAGGATACGGTTCTTGCGCAGGCGTTCCAGGTCTTCGCCATGCCCTGGCACCCGTTCGTCAACCCGCTCGTAGTAGGTGTCCGGCGTCTCCTGCAGAGGCATGCGGTTTCTGCGCAACAGCTCCACCGTGGAGTAGATGTCGTTGGTGCCGAGGGCGATATGCTGGATCCCCTCGCCATGATAGGCCTGCAGGTACTCCTGGATCTGGGACTTGTCGTCACTGCTCTCGTTGATCGGGATACGGATCTTGCCGCAGGGGCTGGTCATGGCGCGAGACTTGAGTCCGGTCAGCTTGCCCTCGATATCGAAGTAACCCACCTCCCTGAAGTTGAACAGCCGGGCGTAGAAATCGGCCCACTCGTCCATGCGTCCGCGATGGACGTTGTGCGTGAGATGGTCAATATAGGAAAAGCCGACGCCACCGGGGTGTTGGTCGGCCCCCTTGATGGGCACGAAGTCCACGTCGTAGATGCTGCCCCGGTCTCCGTAGCGGTCCACCAGGTAGATCAGGGAGTCACCAATGCCCTTGATAGTGGGGATGTTCAACTCCATCGGCCCGGCCCTGGTCTCCACACCCCAGGCACCGTGCTCCAGGGCCGTCTGGTAGGCACGTGCTGCATCCTTTACCCGGAAAGCAATGGCGCAGGCGCTGGGGCCGTGCTGTTGTGCGAAGGAGCGGGGGAAACCGGTCTTCTCCGCGTTGATAAGGAAGTTGACGTCGCCCTGGCGGTAGAGAGTGACGTCCTTGGAGCGGTGGCGGGCGATAGCGACAAAGCCCATCTGTTCGAACAGCCTGCCCAGTGCCTCTGGCTCCGGCGAAGTGTACTCGACGAATTCGAAACCGTCGGTGCCCATCGGGTTGTCCCACAACTGTCCCATGCTTTACCTCCTGGTCAATGACCGGTTTGTGTAAAAGAGAGAGTCAGCCGCGAATGAACGCGAATGAACGCAAATAACGCCATCGTCCCCCGTAGGATTTGCATGGTGTTTGCGCGCATCTTTTCGTGGCTATTGCGTTCTCCTGGCCGGTTTTTGTAAAAGAGAGAATCAGCCGCGAATGAACGGGAATAAACGCCAATAACATAATCGTTCCATACGATGTGCATGGTGTTTGTGCGTATCTTTTCGTGTTTTACTGCATTCTCCGCGTGGGCACGAAAAGCGTGCTCACCCTACCAGGCTGCCTTAATAAATATTCGCGTTTATCTGCGTTCATTCGCGGCTAATCCACTGACTGGATGACTCCGTCCCAGTGCGGATTCAAACCGCGTCCGGCTGGTTTTCCGGTCTCGCCCGCTCGAAGGCGTCCAGGGTCAGGCAGTGCTGCTCGATCGCGACAATGCGGGGGTAGGGCGCCAGGTCCAGATCAAATCTACGCGCGTTGTAGACCTGGGGCACCAGGCAGATATCGGCCAGGGAGACCTGCTCCCCGAGGCAGAATCCCGTGTCGCCAGGACTGGTCTGCAGCATCTGTTCGATGGGATGAAATCCCTCCTCGATCCAGTGGTGGTACCAGGCCAGCTTCTCGTCCTCGCTCACCCCCAGTTTGCCGGTCAGGTACTTCAGGATCCGCAGGTTGTTGACCGGGTGGATATCACAGGCCACCATCTGCGCCAGGGCACGGATACGGGCGCGCTGGAAAGGATCTCCCGGCAGTAGCGGGGGATCGGGTTGCACCTCGTCCAGGTACTCACAGATCGCCAGCGACTGTTGCAGTACATTGCCGTCCACCTCAAGGGCCGGCACCAGTCCCTGGGGATTGAGCGTCCGGTATCCGGTGTCACCATCCTCGCCCTTCAGCAGGTTGACCGGTGCCTGGCGATAGTCCATACCCTTAAGGTTAAGCGCAATACGGACCCGGTAGGCGGCGGTGGAGCGAAAGTAGTCGTAGAGGGTGATCATGGCCCCGGGTAGCGCTCCACATGCTGGTAGATATCGCCGAAGATGCTATTGCCCGCCTCGTCCTCCATGCGAATCCGGATGCTGTCGCCGAAATTCATGAACGGTGTCTCCGGCTTGCCGTTGTTGATGGTCTCGATCATCCGCACCTCGGCGATGCAGGAGTAGCCGACACCGCCGTCGGCGATGGCTGAACCCCACTCGGTGTTCTGCTTGTTGGAGACGGTGCCAGAGCCGATGATGGCACCGGCGCCCAGGGGGCGGGTCTTGGCGGCATGGGCGATCAGCTGGGGAAAGTTGAACGTCATATCGACCCCGGCGTTGGCCTTGCCGAAGGGCTGGCCGTTGTAGTCCACCAGCAGGGGCAGGCTGACCCGTCCGTTCTCCCAGTGGTCATCCAGCTCGTCCGGGGTCACGGCTACCGGCGAGAAGGCGCTTGAGGGCTTGGACTGGAAGAAGCCGAACCCCTTGGCCAGCTCGGCCGGAATCAGGCCGCGCAGGGAGACGTCGTTGACCAGCATCAGCAGACGGATCTGTTGCGCCGCCTGCGCTTCGCTGCAGCCCATGGGCACGTCGCCGGTGACCACTGCCACCTCACCCTCGAAATCGATACCCCAGGCGGTGTCCGCCATGCGGATCGGATCCCGGGGGCCGAGGAAGGTGTCGGAACCGCCCTGGTACATCAATGGGTCATGCCAGAAGCTCTCCGGGATCTCGGCGCCGCGGGCCTTTCGCACCAGCTCAACGTGGTTGACGTAGGCACTGCCGTCGGCCCACTGGTAGGCGCGGGGCAGTGGTGAGGCGAGTTGCTCCATATCGAGATCAAAAGCTCCTGCTGCACTGCCTTCGTTCAGCTGTGCGTAGCGGGCCTGCAGTTGTGGCTCCGTCTCCGGCCACTCGTCGAGCGCTGCCTGCAGGGTGGGTGCGATATCGTCGGCGCGAACGGCGCGACCCAGGTCACGGGAGACCAGCAGCAGCACGCCATCCCGTCCCTGTTTCAGTGAAGCCAGTTTCATTGTTGTATCCCTTTGCCCTCGTTCCGGGGCTGCCTTGTAACAAAACGATTAGCCGCGAATGAACGCGAATTAACGCAGATAGGAGCTCGATCTTTCATCAGGTCGGGGTTCGCTCGCTTATCCCAACCTATGCACTTTGCTAGATGCACTCCGTATCACTGCTGTCCCACAAACTCCCTCTCCCTCAGGGAGAGGGTTGGGGTGAGGGGATAATAAAAGTTAACTTACTGATTATTAATATTCCCTCATCCTAT
>JAPHTA010000215.1 GCA_026196475.1 Sedimenticola sp. | reverse complement strand
GGCCGAGGCTGTTCGCCACCACCTCCACCCGCAGCGGCTGGCCGCTGTCGCGGTAGCTCTGGAGCACCAGTTCCACCTGGTCGAGCAGTTGCTCCGCGTCTTCCCGCCGGTCGCTGCTGATATGGAACAGCACCCGGGCGCGGGCAGAACTCGTGGCCTGTTGCAGCGGGTTTGCGTCACCGGCGATGGGGGTGTTGCCTGGCGTTGACCGGTCATTGCCCAGTGACAGCACACCAGCCAGGGTCAACGCGCCCAGCGCCGCCGCGGCCAGGTGGCGGGAAAACCCGGCAATCCGCGCCGGTGCGCGGCGTGTCACGGATGCCTCGGGTTGTGGAAAGGCAGCCCGGGTCCGCGCCTTGAGCAGTTGCAGTTCGGTCAGTCGCTGGCGCAGGTGGTCGCAGGCGTTGGCTGCCTGTAGCAGCTCAAGGTGCTCATCCGCGGCCATCTCGTTATCCACGAAGGCGTTCAACTGCTCGTCGCTGTATTGTTGGGGATTCATTTCACGCGCTCCAGGGGTGGCCTCGCGCCGGTGGGTCTCAAGGCCGCTTCGGCCAGCACGCCTTTGAGGTTTTGCCGTGCCCGACTCAGGCGGCTCATGACGGTGCCGACCGGAATGTCGAGTATCGCCGCCACTTCGGCATAGCTGCAGGACTCAAGGTCGACCAGCATCAGTACCTCGCGCTGGGCCGGCGACAGGCGGGTGATAGCGTTGCGTACCTGTTGCGAGGTTTGCTGTCGTGCCAGGTCCCGCTCGGCCCCCGCCTGGGTGGTATCGATCCGCTCCTCGTATGGCTCGGTGGGCCGGCTGCGACGGCAGTGGTCGCGGAAACAGTTGGCCAGGATGGAGAAGGCCCAGCCCTCCAGGGCCTGCTCGCGCCTGAGTCGTTCCAGGCTGCCGAGGGCCCGAGCCAGCGCCTCCTGGGTCAGATCGTCGGCCAGACTGGGATCTCCGCACCAGGCCAGTGCCATGCGCTGCAGCCGTGGCCGCAGAAGGGCCAGCTGTTCGCGCTGCCGGTGCTGTTGTCTCCAGGTGTCGAACATTGGTGGATCATGCTCCCGTTGCCGATTATGGGTAAGACGCAGCAACCGGCGTATTTATTCCATTCCCCTGTTAAACCGCTGCAAAATCGGCCGGGAGAGGCTACTCCCGGTATCGCTTGTAGGAGCCGATGGTGCCGTCAAATTGCCGGTCGCCCTCCGTGGCACGGAGTTCACTGCCGGCCAGCAGGCGGTCGAAAGCCTCCACTGTCTCCACTGGCGGCTGGCACTGGCTGCCCTGGCAGAGCCAGGCGCTGCAGGCACCCCGTGCCGTTTTGTCGGCCAGCGCCTGCGGCAACGGGTCGGCGTCGGTGGGAATCGCGAACAGCATGCGGCGGGGTGCGAAGTGGCGCCGGGCCCGTTCCAGCCATGGCTGCATGGCGTCGGGCTCGCCGCGCAGGACAAGGATCTCTCCCGGGTTGAGCACTTCGTCCAGCGCCTTGAGCAGGGTGCAGTGGGCATGCGGTATCTGGCGCACCTGCTCATCGGCGCAGAGCAGGGTCCGCTCCGCCGCTTCCAGGTAACGCGATTCGCCCAGCAGATGGCCCAGTCTTGCAAGGACCGAGGCGGCCACGCCGTTGCCGGCAGGCAGGGACTCGTCACCGAACGGCTTGGGACGGTAGATCAGGGTTTCGTGATCGCTGGCGGTGAAGAAGAAGCCGCCCTGCTCGGGGTCCTGGAAACGTGCCAGCAGCACCTCCGCCAGCTCGCTGGCGAAGGCCAGCAGTTCGCTGTCCCATCGGGCCTGCAGCAGTTCCAGCAGGGCATCCACCAGGTTGGCGTAGTCGTCCAGGTAGCCGTTCAGCTCGGCCCGGCCATCCTTGTAGCTAACCTGCAGGTGCTGCCGCTGCCACAGCTGTTGACGGATGAATTCGGTGGCCTGCTGCGCGGCGTCGATCAGCTCGGGCTCCCCGAATGCACGGCCGGCCCGGGCCAGGCCCTTGATCATCAGGGCATTCCAGCTGGTCAGGATCTTCTCGTCCCGTCCCGGGCGGATGCGCTCGCGACGGCTAACCAGGAGCTTTTCCCGGGCACTCCGCAGCAGGTCGCGGGCCTGCCCGTCGCTGCTGCCGAACTTCTCGTTGAGTTCGGCGATATCGCTGACACAGTGCAGGTGCCACTGCCCCTCGAAGTTGGGTTCCCGATCGAGTCCGTAGAAGCGGCTGAAGTGGTCATATTCGTCGCTCTCCAGCAACTGTTTCACCTGCTCCCGGTCCCAGACGTAGAAACGTCCCTCGTGGCCTTCGCTGTCGGCGTCGAGGGAGGCGTAGAAGCCACCTTCCGGGGACTGCATCTCCCGCATCGCCCAGTGCGCCGTGGCCAGCGCGGTGTCCTGGAACAGGGGGTTGCCGGTGGCCTGCCACAGGTCGCTGTAGAGTGCCAGCAGGGGTCCGTTGTCGTAGAGCATCTTTTCGAAGTGGGGGATCATCCACTGGTCGTCCACCGAGTAGCGATAGAAGCCGCCGCCGAGCTGGTCGTTGATCCCGCCCCGGGCCATCCGGGCCAGCGTGAAATCGACCATGTAGAGGGCGCGGGCATCCTCGCCGCCGGTGGCGGCCCAGTGCCTGAGCAGCTGCTCCAGGCTGTTCGGATGGGGGAACTTCGGGGCGCTGCCGAAACCGCCTTGGGTCTCGTCAAAACTGCCCGCCAGCTGTTGCCTGGCAGTCTCCAGGGGAGTCGGGTCGAGTCGCTTCCGGGTGTCGCTGGCAACCGGGTCGAGCTGTCTGATGGCCCGCAGCAGTGCTTCATTCTGCCGCTCGATCTCTCCTCGTTGCTGCTGAAAGGCGCTGCTGATGTGCTGCAGGATCTCGCTGAACGAGGCCAGGCCGTGGCGTGGCTCCCGGGGGAAGTAGGTGCCGGCAAAGAACGGGGTCTGGTCGCCAGGAGTGAGGAATACGGTGAGGGGCCAGCCACCGGGACGCTGGGCCAGCAGCTGGTGGGCCGACTGGTAGACCCGGTCCAGGTCGGGGCGCTCCTCCCGGTCCACCTTTATATTGACGAACAGTCGGTTCATCAGCTGCGCGGTCGCTTCGTCCTCGAACGATTCGTGGGCCATCACGTGACACCAGTGGCAGGCGGAGTAGCCGATCGAGAGCAGGATCGGCTTCTCCTCCCGCTTTGCCTTCTCGAGCGCCTCCTCACCCCAGGGATACCACTCCACCGGGTTGTCGGCATGTTGCTGCAGGTAGGGGCTGGTGCAATTGGCAAGGTGATTGCTGGGCATCGGGTTTCCTGTCGGGTGCCTGTGAAGCCGGGGGCATCAGCTGCTTCAGATGCCGGCTGTGAAACGGGGATGATGACAGAAACTATAGAGGCTTCAACAGCATAATTCTCCCCGAAATTCCCCTTGTTGGAACCTCGGGCTGCCGCTTTTGGACCGGAGCGTGTCGTATTGGTAAAAGCCGGGCCCGCCCGCAGTGGCCAGATTTAGATTATCCACGGTTTAAAAGAGAGAGGGGCAGAAGATGGCTGTTAAACTGGAAGAGGCCTTGCAGGCCTACCCGCAGCAACGCGCCGGGGCGGCTCGGCAACCGGAAGGGGTCGACCAGGGCGACCGCCGGGTACCGATCAACCTGCGCCAGTCCGGTCCGACCCCGGTGCAGATGCTGATCTCGACCCGGGTACGCAAATCCCCCTACTGGCACCTGGCGTATGCCGCCGGCTGCTGGCGGGCGACGATCTACAACCGCATGTATCATCCGCGGGGCTACGTGCCACCGGAGGAGGGGGGCGCGATGGTGGAGTACGATGCCCTGGTCAACGATGTCACCCTGTGGAACGTGGCGGTGGAGCGGCAGATCCAGGTCCGGGGGCCGGATGCGGAGGCCTTCGTCAACTACGTGATCACCCGGGACGCCACCCGCATCAAGCCGATGCATGGCAAGTACGTGATCCTCTGCAACGAGGAGGGGGGGATCCTTAACGACCCGGTGCTGCTGCGCCTGTCGCAGGACGAGTTCTGGTTCTCCATCGCCGACAGCGACCTGGAGATGTGGTTACGCGGGGTCAACCAGGGCATGGGGTTCGATGTCAGTATTGGCGAGATCGACGTGGCGCCGGTACAGATCCAGGGGCCCCGTTCCGAGGCGCTGATGGTGGACCTGTTCGGCGAGGCAGTACGCGAAATCCCCTACTACGGCCTGATGGAGGGCGAGGTGGCCGGGCACCCGGTGATCATCTCCCAGTCCGGCTTCACCGGGGAGAAGGGGTACGAGATCTACCTGCGGGATGCGACCCGTTATGCGGAGGATCTCTGGCACGCGGTGCTGGCTGCCGGTGAAGCCCACAACCTGCGGGTGATCGCACCCGCCCACCACCGGCGGATCGCCGCCGGCATTCTCTCCTGGGGGCAGGATATGGACCAGGAGATCCTTCCCTTCCAGTGCAACCTGGCCTACCAGGTGCCGCGTAACAAGGCCGGCGACTACATCGGCAAGCAGCGTCTGGAGGCGGTGCGGGCGCAGTTGGAGGCGGGTTCTCCGCCGTTCCGCCTGATCATGGTCGGGCTCCGCCTTGGCGGTGCGCCGGTGACCGACTACGCCAACGACTTCTGGCTGGTCACGCCGCCGGATGACGAGCGGCCGCTCGGTTACGTCACCTCTCCCTGGTACTCGCCCGAGCTGGAGACCAATATCGCCCTCGCCTACGTACCCTGGGAGCGCCGCCATCCGGGTACCCGGCTCAACGTGAAACTGCCGTTGGAGTACGCCGCGGCCGATGGGGCCACCACCGTGGAGGCGGAGGTGGTGGAGGTGCCGTTCCGGCCCTCGGTCAACCCCAGTGCCCGCGAGCGGGCCCGGGCCCGGGGGATCGACTTCGCGGATTGAGGCGGTATTCGACAGGGGTGAAATGCGCATGAGAGTGGTGCAAGAGAAGGGCGCCGATGCGGCCCTGAGTGGGGGTGTTTGCGTGCCACGGTGGCTGGCAATGGCCAGCACCCTGGAGGCGACACCCCGGCAGATCGCCGATACGCCGCAGCTGGGCAGCTGGCTGCCCGGCGGCAGCCGGGTCTATGTCCCCTACCTGCCCGGCGCTGGCTTCGAGCAGCTGCTGCCGGCCTGCCGTCAGCTGGTGGCCCAAGGCCTGCTACCGGTGCCGCACCTGCCGGCCCGGGCATTGCAGAGCCGGGACCGGTTGAGAGCCTTGCTGCAGGCACTGGCGACCTCCGGGGTACGACAGCTGATGCTGGTTGCCGGCGACAGCGACCGGGTACAGGGCCCGTACCGGGATACTCTGGACCTGCTGCAGTCTGGGCTGCTGGTGGAGCAGGGCTTCGACCAGCTGGGGATTACCGGCTACCCCGGTGGCCATCCGCGAATCGGCCAGCAGAAGCTGGCGGATGCCCTGCACATCAAACGTGAGTATGCCCGTACCACCGGTAGCCGTCTGTGGATCGTCACCCAGTTCGATTTCGACGCGGAGTCCATCGGTCGCTGGATCAATTGCCAGCAGGAGTTGGACAACCCCCTGCCGATCTATATCGGGATCCCCGGGCCCACCCGTTTGCACCAGTTGATCGGGTTTGCCGCGCAGTGCGGGGTTGGTGTCTCGGCGCGGCTGCTGCGGCGCAGGCCGTCCGCCGCCCGCCTGCTGCGAACCTGGACCCCGGATGGACTGGTGCGGGCCCTGCTGCAGCACCCTGAGTGCCGGAAGGAGGGCAGTATAGCGGGATTTCACCTCTATCCGTTCGGTGGGCTGCGGGCATCGATGGAGTGGTTGCAGTGGCTGCGTGCCGGGCCGGCGGACAGCCCGGGATCTACCCGTTCAGAGCCGTCCCTGGTGGACGGTGTGCGCGACTCCTGTTGAGCGGAGGAGAGAGGCGTGAGTGTACCCTACAGCGAATTTCAGCCGGAGGCCCGGGAGCCGGTGGAGTTTCCGCCCCCGGGGGCGCCGGATATCGAGATTGCCAGGGCGGTGTCGCCGCAGCCGGTGACCCTGCTGGCGCAGCACTGTTTCGGCCTGCCGGCGGACAGCCTGGTGCCGTTCGGCCACTACAAGGCAAAGCTCGACCTGGCGCACCTGGAGCTGCGGGAGCAGGCCACCCGGGGCAAGCTGGTGCTGGTGACCGCGATCACCCCCACCCCGCCGGGGGAGGGTAAGACCACCACCAGTGTCGGCCTCAATGACGGTCTCAACCGGCTCGGGGTCCGGGCCTCCGCCTGTCTGCGCGAACCCTCCCTGGGGCCCTGCTTCGGCATGAAGGGGGGGCGGCCGGCGGCGGCCGTGCCCAGGTGATCCCGATGGAGGACATCAATCTCCATTTCAACGGGGATTTTCATGCCATTACCGCCAGCCACAACCTGCTGGCGTCGCTGATCGACAACCACCTGCACTGGGGTAATGCCGCCGGTCTGGACCCGCGTCGCATCACCTGGCGCCGGGTTCTGGATATCAATGACCGGGCGCTACGCCACACCCTGGTGGGCCTGGGCGGTACCGCCCACGGAATACCGCGGGAGAGCGGATTCGATATCACGGTTGCCTCCGAGCTGATGGCAATACTCTGCCTGGCGGAGGGCCTGGAGGACCTGCAGCGGAGGATCGGTCGCATTATCATCGGCTGGCGTCGGGACGGTTCCCCGGTGACGGTGGATGAACTTGGTTTCTCCGGTGCGCTAACAGTGCTGTTGAAAGAGGCCCTGCAGCCGAACCTGGTGCAGAGCCTGGAACATAACCCGGTTTTTATTCATGGCGGTCCGTTCGCCAATATCGCCCATGGTTGTAATTCACTTTCCGCCACTCGTGCGGCCCTGGCACTGAACGACGTGGTGGTGACCGAGGCCGGCTTTGGCGCCGACCTGGGGGCGGAGAAGTTTCTCGACATCAAGTGTCGCCAGTCCGGTCTGCGTCCGGATGCGGTAGTCCTGGTCTGCACCGTTCGTGCTCTCAAGTTGCAGGGTGGTGCCGATCGCAATGCCTTGCAGCGCCCTGATCTGCAGGCACTTCGGGCTGGCATGGTGAACCTGGAGCGGCACCTGGACAACCTGGAGCGCTTCGGTTTCTCACCGGTGGTCTGTATCAACCGCTTCCCGCAGGACGGGGCAGATGAGCTGGCGCTGATTCATGCCCTCGCCATGGAACGGGGGGTGCGTTCGGCGACCGCGGAGCACTGGGCCCGGGGTGGAGAGGGTGCCCTGGAGCTGGCCGCAGCGGTGGTTGAGCAGTTGCAGGAGGGATCCCCCGGGGTTCGCCTGCTCTATCCGGATGACTGCCCCCTGGAGGAGAAGATAGTGACCCTGGCCACCACGCTCTACGGAGCCGCCGGAGTCAGCTACAGTGCGGAGGCGAAACGGCAACTGGCGATGTTCGGACAACTCGGTTTTTCCGCGCTGCCGGTCTGCATCGCCAAGACCCAGTACAGCTTCAGTGCCGATCCCAAGCTGCTGGGGGCGCCCAGCGGTCACACCCTGCCGGTACGGGAGGTCAGGTTGGCCGCCGGTGCCGGCTTCGTGGTGGTGGTGTGTGGCGACATCATGACCATGCCGGGCCTGCCTCGTCACCCCTCGGCCCTTGATATCGGGCTCGATGCCCAGGGGCGGGTGAGCGGCCTGGTCTGAGGCAGGACCTGTTTGGGGCTAGATCGCCTGGTCGTCCCAGTCGTCACTGCCGGGCTCCATCGGCCCGGCCTGGAACACGCCATAGGTGGGCTCGAAGCGGGCCTTGTGCAGGGCCACCAGGGAGCGTGGCAGGATGCCGTCGGTGGCCGCGTAGTCCTGTTCATCCGGTGTACAGCGCAGGTTGACCCTGGCCCGCTGGTAACGCGGTGCGACCCCGATGTACTTGCGGTAGCAGCGGCTGAAGTGGGCCGCCGAGACAAAGCCGCAGAGGGCGGCGATCTCCACGATCGGTGTAGCGGTCTGGGTCAGCAGGCGACGGGCACGCTGCAGGCGCAGTTTCATGTAGTAGCGGGAGGGGCTGCACTCCAGGTGCTTGAGGAACAGCCGCTCCAGCTGGCGACGGGAGATGCCGGCCAGGGTCGCCAGCTCCTGCAGTCCGATCGGCTCCTCGATATTGGCCTCCATCAGCTGGGTCACCTCGGCCAGCTTGGGCTGGGCCAGGGCCAGCTGCCGCCGTAGCGAGACCGGCTGCTGCTCCTGTTCGTCCCGCACCCTGTCACAGATGAACATCTCTGAGATGGCCTGGGCCAGGGAGGGGCCGTGTCGCTGGGCCAGGAAGCTGAGCATCATGTGCATCGGCACGCTGCCCCCGGTGCAGGTCATGCGCCGCCGATCCAGGGAGTAGATGCGGCTGTTGGTGCGTACCTTGGGAAAACGGGAGCGCAGGGCAGTAAGGCACTCCCAGTGGGCGCTGCAGGCGTAGCCGTCCAGCAGGCCGGCGCTGGCCAGCACGTAGGCGCCGGTGCAGACGGCCCCGAGCAGGGTCTGTTGCCGCGCCTGGGCCTTGAGCCAGAACAGCTCCTGGCGGGAGAAGCTGGCGGCCACGTTGACCCCGGCCACCACCAGCACCAGGTCGAACGACTGGCGCGGAGCGATGGCGCTGTCCGCGGCCAGGGTGATGCCGTCGCTGGCCCGGGCACCGCTGCCGTCGGCGGTGAGCAGCTGCCAGCTGTAGAGCTCCTGGCCGGTCAGCTGGTTGGCCATGCGTAGCGGCTCGATGGCGGTGGCCAGGGCGATCAGGGTGAAGTTGTCGATCAGCAGGAACCCGACCCGGTAGGGCCCGGCCCCGGCCGGGGGGCGATCAGCGTTCTCACTCATTGCCTGCCCTCCTGAAGCGGCCGATACCTCCGAGCATAGGAGGCCGCAACGGGCAGGGCAAATCGCGGCGGCCTTTTACGCTGCTCAGGAGCGGACCCGTTCATTCTCCGGATCCAGTAGCGCCCGATATCCCACCGCCTCGATGCGCACCGGGTAGCGCTCCAGAAAGTACTCCAGCAGCAGCTCCCGCCCCTCCTCGGCGTGGCTGTGCGGGATATAGGCGAGGAGGATGTTCTGCCCCAGGGAGGGACCGTAGACAATGCTGGTGCTGTAGCTGCGCCGTCCCAGGCTGTCCACCAGCACCTCGCCGCTGTGCGGATCCAGGATCGGCCACTGCCCCACCGGGTAACGGGCCACCCCGTCCCGATCACGGTTCTCAAGCATTACCAGGGTGCAGAGCATGGCCGGCTGGTGGTCGCGCTGGCGCTGCTCCAGGTAGGCCTCCTTTCCGTGGAAGTCGGCCCCCTTCACCTTGTTGCGGGCCAGGCCCGCCTCGTACAGGTTGTACTCGGTCTCCAGGTCGGCATTCTGCAGCCGCAGACTCTTCTCCAGGCGTCGGCTGTTGGCGTAGGTCTCGATCCCCACCGGGATGACCCCGGCCTCGAACAGCAGGTCCCAGAGCCTGAGACCGTAACTGAACGGCAAGTGCAGCTCCCAGCCCTGCTCGCCCACGTAGGAGATGCGAAACGCCCATACCGGTATCCCCTGTATCTCGATATCCCGGGCGCTGGCGAAGGGGAAGTTCTGCGCCGACAGCTGCTCCGGATCCTCCACCAGGCTGGCCAGGGTCTGCCGGGCCTTCGGACCCCACAGGCCGAGGGTGGCGATGTGGTCACACATGTCCCGGATCTGCAGGTTGTGCAGGTCCCGCTTGCGCGCCATCTGCCGGATCCAGCAGAGGTCCCGGTGCCCGGTATCGCCGCCACAGATCACCCGGTAGTCGGCCTCGCCGCGACGGATGATGGTGAGGTCGGAGCGGATGCCGCCCCGGGCGTCCAGGAAGTGGGTGTAGACCCCCTTGCCGATCGGGGTCGGTCCACCCACCCGGGCCACCGAGAGGTACTCCAGCAGGGCCTCGGCGTCACCCCCGCTGATATCGAAGATGGCGAAGTGGGAGAGGTTGATCATGCCCACGTGATCGCTCATCGCCAGCTGCTCCGCGTTGCTCACCTCCCAGAAATGACGCCGGTCCCACTCGTTCTCCCGGACCGGTACCTGGTCCCGGTAGCGGGCCAGCAGGGTCGCCTCGTTGGCCTGGTAGCCGTGCGCCCGCTCCCAGCCGGCGGCCTCCATGAAGTAGCCGCCGAGGGCCACCTCCCGGGGATAGAACGGGCTGCAGCGCATGCCGCGCCCGCCCTGGTAGGGCTCCCGCGGGTGTACCGGCGGGGTGTAGATCTTCTTGCCGGTCTCGTAGCAGCGGTCGAAGACGTAGCGGGGTGTCTTCTGCAGCGGATAGTGGCGCGCGATGTCGATGCTGTGGATATCCAGGTCGCAGTGGCCGTGGGTGATCCAGTCCGCCAGCAGCTTGCCGGTGCCCGGCCCGTCCTTGATCCAGACCGCCTCGCAGAACCAGAGGTTGCGCACCTCCGGTGATTCGCCCACCAGGGAGCCGCCATCGGCGGTGACCGAGAGCAGGCCGTTGAAAGAGTGTTTCTCCTCCCAGCCCAGTTCGCCCAGGATCGGCGTGATCTCGATCGCCCGCTCGTAGGCCTGCATCACCTGCTCCAGGGAGAAGTCGCGCATCGAGGGCGAGAGCCGGGCCTCCTCCGGCTCGGCAATGGCCTGGGGGTAGACCAGGCGCGGGTCGCTGGTTTCATAGTAGCCCCACTCGATACGTCCGCCCTCGGTGCTCTTCGGATCGCCGGTATCCCGCACATAGCTGGAGTTGCCCTGGTCCCGGAACAGGGGGTAGCCGATCTCCGCGCCACTGCCGGAGAGAGCGTCGTAGGGCCCGAAGAAGAGCAGCGGATGCTCGATTGGCATCAGTGGCAGGGGGGCACCGGCGGTGGCCGCCATCAGCGGCCCCCAGATGCCCATGCTGAGGACCACATAGCGGGTCTCGATGTAACCCCTGGTCGTCTCCACCCCGCACACCCGGCCATCCCTGACGTCGATGCGGGTGGCCGGGGTGTAGGCGAAGGTCTGCAGGTGGCCGCTGGCCCGGGCCTCCTCGATCAGGTCGCCGGCCACCTTCTGCGAACGGGGAATCACCAGTCCGGCGTCCGGATCCCACATGGCGCCCTGGATCCTGCTCTCGTCAAGCAGGGGAAACCGCTCCTTGGCCTGGGCCGGCGAGATCATGCTGACCCGGGTGCCGAAGGCGCGGCCGCTGCCGACCTTGCGCTTCAACTCCTGCAGGGTGGCGTCGTCTCCGACCCGGGCCACCTCCATGCCGCCGATACGGGCATAGTTGCCGCGCCGTTCGTAGAAGTCCTGGCTGTAGCGGGTGGTGAAGATGTTGAGCTTGTCGTGGGAGGTGGTGAAGCAGAAGTCGGAGGCGTGGGAGGTGGAGCTGATGTCCGAGGGAATGGCCGACTTCTCCAGGCCGACGATGTCCTCCCAGCCCTGTTCCACCAGGTGGTGTACCACCGAGGCACCGACGATGCCTCCCTGGCCGATGATTACCAGGTTGGCGCTTTTCGGTAGTTGAGCCATGGCCTTCTCCCTTGTCCCGGTGATGCTGCGAAAAAACGCCTGCCGTGCCACGGGGTGGTCTGGAGGGTGCCGTTGCCGGGCCGTTTTACGACGGTACCGGCCCCGCCGGGGCATGGGCGCATAGTCTGAATTTGACCCGGAACGAAGGGGGGTGCTTCATCGAATACGACATCGACCTGTCTGAAAGCGACATCGTGGCCGATGCCGCCTGCCGGCCGGGGCGGCCGGCTCAGCGCGGCAGGTTGAGCGGGTTGTGCGGGTTGATGCCATCCATGAACGGCAGGCGCCGGTCGCGATGGGTGACCTGGTAGACCAGGCCCATCCAGTTGCCGACGATGCCCTCGGCGGTGTCGTGCCAGGTGTTGTCCAGTTCGTGGCTGATCAGGCCCTCGGGGAACTCCGGCGGCTCGGCGCCGTCGGTGAGGGCCTGCTCCAGGTAGAGCTGGTACTCGTTGAAGATCGCCTGTACCCGGGGGCTGAAGTAGTTGTCCGGAAACGGCGGGTAACCCTCCCGCTTGCCGGCGGTGTAGAGCAGCACCTCCCGCTTGTACTCCTTGAGCAGGCTGATGGTTTCGTACTCCGGGTGGCCCTGGAAGTAGACCATGCGAAAGCCGTCGTTGCTGACCGCCAGGTGCACCCCCGCCTCCTCGCTCTCGGCCAGGATATGCAGGCCGGCGGCCTCAAACTGGTAGCGTGAGATCTCGTTGAAACGGGAGTGGGGCACGTCGAAGCGGGTGTTGACGTCGTTGACCAGCGGGTGGTTCCGGTCCATCACCCGGTGCGGGAAGACGCCCCAGC
>JAPHTA010000284.1 GCA_026196475.1 Sedimenticola sp. | reverse complement strand
CGGTCCGGCAGGAACATCTCCTCCACCGGGTCGTAGGCCTGGGTGATGGTGCGGTTGGCGATGTTGCCCTTCTCCTTGTTGCGCTGGTAGATCAGCGAGGCGTAGTGCCGGTTCTCCTCGGAGTGGGTGGAGTGGTAGTTGTCGAAGCCGACATTGAATGCAGCGAAGTCCCGTTTGTGCTCGCCGGCGACGCGGGTGATCAGGTCTTCGGGCTCGATTCCCTCCTTGCGGGCGCGCAGCATGATCGGGGTGCCGTGGGCATCGTCGGCGCAGACGTAGAGGCACTGGTGGCCGCGCATTTTCTGGAACCGGACCCAGATGTCGGTCTGAATGTACTCCACCATGTGACCGATGTGGATCGGGCCGTTGGCATAGGGGAGGGCGCTGGTGACAAGGATTTTTCGCGCTGTCTGGGTCATGGTTTCACGGTCGGGTCAGAAGGTGATTGTTGCGGGGTGCCGGGCGCAATCTCCTGCCGCCGCACCCCATCCGGTAAAACAAGTAATTATCACATAACTGGCCGGGTAGCGGGAAGCGATCAACTTGATTTGTCTCCAGAAAAGTGTTCTAAAGCACCAAGTATTACAACCACTTAATCTGTCGGGAAAGGATATATGTCAATCCTGTACCGATAAAGACCAAGCAATTTGGTTGGGCATAAGTGTTTTTTAATGTAGAATGCGCGCCCATCATTCACCGATTTTGCGGCCGTTCAACAGGCCGTCTGGTAGGAGCATGCAATGGCTGAAGTAACAAGAGAGGCAATCGAAGAGGCGATCAAGGGCTACACCGAGCCGCACCTGGAGAAGGACCTGGTGGACGCCAAGTGCATCAAGGATATCAATATCGATGGCGACAAGGTGAAGGTCTCCGTGGAGCTCGGCTTTCCGGCCAAGGGCTTCCGCGACGAACTGGCCAATGCACTCAAGGCGCAGATCGCCGGCGTGGAAGGGGTTGCCTCGGTCGAGGTCGACGTCGATTGGAAGATCGTTGCCCACTCGGTGCAGAAGTCGCTGAAGCCGATCGATAACGTGAAAAACATCATCGCCGTCGCCTCCGGCAAGGGCGGCGTGGGCAAGTCCACCACCTCGATCAACCTGGCCCTGGCCCTGGCCGAGGAGGGGGCCAAGGTGGGACTGCTGGACGCGGACATCTACGGCCCGTCACAGCCGCGCATGCTGGGCGTGTCGGGACAGCCGGAATCGAAAGATGGCAAGACCCTGGAGCCGATGGAGAACTACGGTATCCAGGCGATGTCGATCGGTTTCCTGATCGACGAGGAGACGCCCATGATCTGGCGTGGCCCGATGGTCACCCAGGCGCTGGAGCAACTGCTCAATGACACCAACTGGGACAGCCTGGACTACCTGATCATCGATCTCCCCCCGGGCACCGGTGACACCCAGCTGACCCTGGCCCAGAAGGTACCGGTTTCCGGGGCCGTGGTGGTGACCACGCCGCAGGATATCGCGTTGCTGGATGCTCGCAAGGGCTTCAAGATGTTCGAGAAGGTGGAGGTTCCTGTGCTCGGCATCGTGGAGAACATGAGCACCCATATCTGCTCCCAGTGTGGCCATGAAGAGCATATCTTCGGCGAGGGTGGGGGCAGCCGTATGGCCGAGCAGTACGGGGTCAATTTCCTCGGCGCCCTGCCGCTGGATATCCGGATTCGCGAGGAGACCGACGGCGGCAAGCCGACCGTGGTGGCAGACCCCGAGGCACGGATCTCCCAGATCTACCGCGAGATCGCGCGCAAGACCACCGCGGTACTGGCGCTGCAGGCCAAGAGCTACGCGGCCAAGTTCCCCAACATTGTGATCCAGAACAACTGATCGAAACCGGGCACGGGCGGTCCCGCCCGTGCCTGTTCCTCCCGCGTAAAAAAGCCGAGGCGATGCCGATGAGTGTCAAGTGGGATACCCGATTCCTGGGGCTGGCGGCCCATATCTCCGCCTGGAGCAAGGACCCCTCGTCCCAGGTCGGCGCCGTGATCACCGATGGCAATCGGATCGTGTCGGTCGGCTACAACGGCTTTGCCGCCGGGGTGGAGGATCGCAGCGAGCGCCTGGCGGATCGCAACTGCAAGCTGAACCTGACCATTCATGCGGAAGAGAACGCTATGATCTTCGCCAAGCGGGATCTGACCGGTTGCACGGTCTACGTCACCCACCCGCCCTGCCCACGCTGTGCCTCGAAGCTGATCCAGGAGGAGGTGGGGCGCATCGTCTGCATCGCGCCGAGCGAGGATTTTCTCTCGCGCTGGGCGGATGACCTGAAACTCTCCCACGAGATGTACCAGGAGGCAGGGGTGGAGTACACCGCCTATGATATTGAACAGATCAATGTCTCGGATGCCCGGATCACGGTCGCGCCGGGGGGGTTTTTCAGGTCGGTGATGAGTCGCCTGTTGCGGCTGGACTGAGCAGGTCTTGAAGCCGGGTGTTTCGCGGTTCCGGAACAGGCCCTAGGACGGATCTTTCCAGGTGACCCCGACCAGTTCCATCACGTAGTCGCCGTCTTCCTCGTGCTTGGCGATCTTCACCGGCAGGCAGTTGAGTGTCGGGTCGAACCATAGGCTGGCCCGCGACGGCCGTTCCCCCTTGTTCCGTGCCAGTTTGATCGTGTCATGCTCGCCGGCGGCAGTTCTCACCCGCTCGCGGTTCACCTCGGTATAGCGGTAGGTCTTGAGCAGGCCCCCGTCCGCAACCTGGAACTCGGCCTCTCTCTCGCCGCGACAGAGTGCCAGCATCAGGGCCAGTTGCTGGCTGAACTTGTCCTGGGTGCCCGGTGGTACCTGCATGGTCCAGTGCGAGTTGGCGGTGCGGTTGGTGACCAGGTTCGCGGTCCAGTCGAATTCCAGTTTAACCTGGCGGTTCTTTTTCGGCTTCTTGTGCTGGTAGTGGTAGCGCACCGGAACGATGCGGCTGTTGTCCAGTCGGCCCTCGCTCTGCTCCGTGATCTGGTCCTTTCGGAACACGGCGGCGAGGCCCACCGGGGCGGTAAATGCCCGGTAGTGGTAACGCCCGTCCGCAAGTTCCAGCGAAATCTCCACGTTGCCGATGACGAACTGGCCCATGCTGAGGCGATACTGGGCGCTATAGGGCTTTAGTGGCAGCTCCGACGCCTGTGGCAGCCCGCTGGCCAGCAGCAGACAGAAGGCGATGCACAACGCCCGGGGCATGCGCATGGGCGCGAGCCTCATCCCGCGTCCCGAAAGCCGTTGAACGGCATGGTCAGGGCGCCCTCAAGGGGTTTGCCATCGAATTGGATGGTGCCGTTTCTCACCTTGATTCTTCCCTCGGCAAACCAGCCGATTACCGTCGGGTAGATGATGTGCTCCTGGCTCAGCACCCGGGCGGCCAGGGTCTCCTCGTCGTCATCTGCTTCGACCGGTACTCTCACCTGCAGCAGCAGCGGGCCGCCGTCCAGCTCCTCGGTGACCAGGTGCACGCTGGCGCCATGCTCCCTGTCACCTGCCTCCAGGACCCTGCGGTGGGTGTGCAGGCCCCGATAATTGGGCAGCAACGAGGGATGTATGTTCAACAGCCGGTCACGGTAGTGATTGACGAATTGCGGGGTGAGAATACGCATGAATCCGGCCAGCACCACCAATCCCGGCTGGTAGCTGTCGATAAGGCGGACCAGTTCCCGGTCATACGCCTCCCGCGTCTGGAAGGCCTGGTGATCAAGCACGGCGGTGGCGATTCCGGCTCGCTCGGCCCGGGTCAGGCCGAAGGCCTCCGCCCGGTTGCTGATGACGGCGCGTATCTCCACGGGCAGTCCGCTGTCGGCGGCATCGATGATCGCCTGCAGGTTGCTGCCACTACCTGAAACCAGGACGACTATGGGCAGTTTTACGGTTTCGCTCACGCTGTCATTTCCACTCGTGCCGGACCCTCGTGGGCCGCGATGTGGCCTAGCCGCCAGGCGTTCTCGCCCGCATCGTGCAGCCGTTTCATTGCCTCTTCGGCATCGGACTCGGCGACGCAGACCACCATGCCGACGCCGCAGTTGAAGGTGCGCAGCATCTCCGACTCCTGCACGTTACCCTGTGCCTGCAGCCAGTTGAACACGGCCGGGCGCTCCCACGATCGACTGTCGATTACCGCGCGGGTGTTGTCCGGAAGTACCCGGGGCAGGTTCTCCGGCAGTCCGCCGCCGGTAATGTGGGCCATGGCGTGAATATCCACCGCCTGGTGCAGGGCCAGGAGTGATTTGACATAGATACGGGTAGGCTGCAGCAGCGCCTCGCCCAGCGTGGTTTCCCCCAGTGGCTGCTGCAGATCGGCGTCGGAAACCTCGAGAATTTTGCGAATCAGGGAGTAGCCGTTGGAGTGGGGGCCGGAGGAGGCGAGACCGATCAGTACGTCTCCTGCCTTGACCCGCGCCGGCTCGATGATCCGGGACTTTTCCACGATCCCGACACAGAAGCCGGCCAGATCATAGTCTCCGGTTTCGTAGATACCCGGCATCTCGGCTGTCTCGCCGCCGGTGAGGGCGGCCCCGGAGAGACGGCACCCCTCGGCGATGCCGCGGATCACGCTGGTGGCGACCTCCACGTCGAGATGGCCGGTGGCGTAGTAGTCGAGAAAGAACAGCGGTTCAGCGCCGGTAACGATGATGTCGTTCACGCACATGGCCACCAGGTCGATACCGATGGTATCGTGCTTCTGCAGGGCCAGGGCCAGTCTCAGCTTGGTACCCACGCCGTCAGTACCGGAGACCAGGACCGGTTCCCGGTAGCGATCCAGGGGCAACTCGAAGAGCGCGCCAAATCCGCCCAGCCCGGTCAGAACGCCAGGTCTGAAGGTGTTTTTTACAATGGGCTTGATCTGCTCAATCAGGCTGTTTCCGGCATCGATATCGACGCCGGCATCCCGATAACTCAGAGAGGCCGAATCGGTTTTCTTATGATCCACTGATCGCTCCAGGCTAGGTACTCGTTAGGACAACGTGCTGCAATCGCCGATTCTAGCAAATTGAACGACCGGGATCAGTCAGCAGTGTCGGCGATTATATCATCGGGCGCGCCTCACGAACGTGGTGGCGGTCTGCCGGCTCGGGGGTGGTTAATGGATTTGCTGGAGACGGCAGGCTAAAATCGCCGGATTTCCCGCTTTGAAGGACTTCCAGCCCAATGCGCAGTCGTCAACCCGTCATATCGTTCCACCCGGTGGCCTGGTCCCGGATCCTCCCGCTGTTGCTGGCCCTGTTGCTGGGTGCCGTATCCGCTGATGCCAGCCAGGTGGACGGGCTCTACAGTGCGGAGGTGCAGGTGGCGGGCCAGTCCGCGGAGCAGCGTACCGAGGGTATCGTCAGGGCATTTGCCGAGATGCTGGTCAAGGTGACGGGCAATCGCACGATAGCCGGCCGGAGCGAGTTGCAGGAGGCGTTGAAGCTGGCCCCGCGTTACGTGCAACAGTATCGCTACCGCCTGGTTCCGGCCTCCGGTGGCGGGGACGAGGCGGAGCAGGATGCCTCGCGCCTGCTTATGGTGCAGTTCGATGCCGAGGCGGTACGCCGGTTGCTGCGGGAGCGGCGTCTGCCGGTGTGGGGCGAGAACCGCCCCGCCGGTATTGTATGGTTGGGTGTCGAGTCCGCGGGGCAGCGCAGGCTGCTGCAACCGGAGAGCGACAGCGAGCTGGTCATTGCGATGACGGCAGCCGCCGAAAAGCGCGGTATCCCGGTGCTCTTCCCGCTGATGGACCTGGAGGACCAGTCCGCTGTGCAGGTGGCGGACCTTTGGGGTAACTTTATCCAGAATATCCGCCGCGGATCGGAGCGCTATTCGCCAGACCTGATCGTTACCGGGCGCCTGGTCCGGCTATCTGACCGGCTTTGGCGGGTGAACTGGCACCTCTATCACGGCGACCGCAGTTCCGTCTGGCGGGACGAGGGGAGCCTGCCGACGGAGCTGGCTGCGGCGGGCATCCAGCGGGTGGCCGATCTGCTGGCGGAACGCTATGCCCCGGTCCTGGGCGAGGGCAGTCTCTCCCTTATAAGGTTGCGTATCAGCGGCGTGAACAGCCTGGAGCAGTATGCCCGGGTTGGCGAGCTGTTGCGTTCGCAGAGTGCCGTGGAGCGGGTTGAAATGGTTGCCGCTGAACCGGAGGCGGTGACGTATGAACTGCACTCCCGGGGTGGGGTCCAGGTGCTGGAGCAGGGGTTGTCCCTGGGCGGGGTGATCGAACCCCTGCCGGAGCTGCCGACCGGGGCGGAGCCCCTAACCGAAGGTATCGATCTCCACTACCGTATGCGATAGTCTCTTCGTTCCGCTCCGGATTTGATGATCCGGGGGCGGGAACGAGACTACCGAAAGGCCGGTACAGTGGAAGGGCCCTTGAAAACCTATGCTGAAACGCGAAGACATCCCCAACCTGATCAGTATCCTGCGCATCTTCATATCGGTGCCGGTGGTATGGATGCTGCTGGAGCAGCGTTTCGATATCGCCCTGGTGCTGTTCGCGGTAGCCGGTGTCTCGGACGGTCTGGACGGCTACCTGGCCAAGCATTACGGCTGGCAGAGCCAGCTGGGCGGGTTGCTTGATCCCCTGGCGGACAAGGTACTGCTGGTCTCCAGCTACCTGACCCTGGCGCTGATAGGCATCATTCCGGTGTGGCTGGTCATGCTGGTGATCCTGCGCGACCTGGTGATCGTGACCGGTGCCCTGGTCTACCATTTCCGGGTCATGGAGCTGGATGCCCGGCCCAGCCTGATCAGTAAGTTCAACACCTTTTCGCAGATCATCCTGGTGCTGGCGGTGGTGCTGGACCGGGGGCTCTGGGCCCTGCCGCCGTGGTCGATCGAGGGGTTGGTCTGGCTGGTCATGGTCACCACCCTGGCCAGCGGGGTGAACTACGTATGGGTCTGGAGCCGGCTGGCCATGGCGCACAAGGATCGTCGCTGACAGCGGGCCGTTCAGCTGTCAGCCTGTTGTTGCAGGAACTCGCGTATGAAGGGGGTGGTCAGGCGGCGTTTGGCCTCCAGGGCGGCCCGGTCCATGTGCGCCAGGAGCCGGCGCAGGCTCGCCATGTCACGCGGTGCGTGGCGCAGGATATAGCGGGCACCATCCTCGCTCAGCTGCAGCCCACGTCGATCTGCATCCTCGATCATCGCCTGCGCCTTGTCCCGGTCACTCATCGCCTGCAACTGGTAGCAGAGTCCCCAGCTCAGCCTGGAGACCAGGTCCGGCAGATCAAACGGCAGGTTGAGCGGACTGCAACGGGCCGAGATCAGTAGTGAACGATGGTTGTCCCTTAGCCGGTTGAACAGGTTGAACAGGGCCTGCTCCCAGGCGCCGTCGCCGGCGATCTGTTCGACGTTATCAAGACAGACCAGGTCCACCTGTTCCAGGTCGTCAAAGATCGCCGGTGCCAGCTCCCGGGCCTGCTCCAGCGGAATGTAGACGGCGCTGCGCCCGGCCTCCTCGGTGAGCCGGGTGGCAGCCTGCAGCAGGTGGCTCTTGCCGGTTCCTGCCGCACCCCAGAGATAGAGATAGGGCTCACCGTTGCCACCGGCGCTTGCCCGCAGGGCGCTCACCGCTTGCGCGTTGGCGCGACTGACATAACTCTCGATGGCCGCCTTCTCGGGCAGTACGAACTGCAGGGCGAGCTGCTTTGCCATCGGCTCAGTCGCCGTCTGCCAGTGCCCTGGCAATACCGGCCAACCGCCTGCCCAGGGCCTGGCAGAGGTTTTTTTCAATCTCGCTCAGGGGCAGGTTGCTGTCGACGCCGGCCAGGTGGCTTGGTCCGTAGGGCGTACCACCGGTGGTGGTATGCAACAACTCGGTTTCGCTGTACGGGAGACCGGTGATCAGCATACCGTGATGGAGCAGTGGCAGCATCATCGAGATCAGCGTAGTCTCCTGCCCGCCGTGCAGGCTGGAGGTGGAGGTGAAGACCGCACCCGGCTTGCCGGCCAGGGCGCCACTCAGCCACAGCGAACTGCTGCTGTCGATGAACTGCTTCAGGGGGGCGGCCATGTTGCCGAAGCGGGTCGGGCTGCCGAGGGCGAGGCCGGCGCACTCCTGCAGGTCCGATAGACTGGCGTAGGGGGCACCCTGCTCCGGCACCGCAGGTTGTGTGGCCTCACAGACGGCTGAGACCGGTGGTACGGTGCGCAGGCGGGCCTGCATACCGTTAATCTCCTCGACCCCGCGGGCGATCTGGCGTGCCATCTCGGCGGTGGCGCCGTGGCGGCTGTAATAGAGAACCAGGACCTCCGCCATCACAGAATATCCAGAACCCGCTCCGGCGGGCGTCCGATAACCACCTTGCCGTCCTTGACCACGATGGGGCGTTCTATCAGTCGCGGATGATCAAGCATGCCCTGGATCAGCTGCTCGTCACTCAACTCGGGATCATCCAGGCCTGCTTCGGCGTACTCCGCCTCGCCCTTGCGTATCAGCTCCCGGGGAGAGATGCCCAGCCCCTCAATGATGCGCACCAGCTCCTCGCGACTGGGTGGGGTCTTGAGGTACTCCACCACCTCGGCATCCGCTCCCTGCTCCTGAAGAATCTGCAGGGTTGCACGGGATTTGCTGCATTTCGGATTGTGATAGATCTTCACTGTCATGGCGCTCGCGACGCTCCAGTCTGCCTTGTGAATCGCTATTGTAGCGAATGCGCTGCGGTGGAAACAGCGGCTGGAGGTGGGTTTATCCCGTTTCCAGGTAAGGTATCATCGTTACCTTGAGACTGCGGATGACCAGGGAGCGCAATGATCCGGAACGAAGAGGCGGGTTCGGCAGACAGAGGGCCGCTGGGGCGGATCCACCGCTTTGTCCGCCTTCTGTTGTCGCGGATCGATGCCGACCTGCTGTTGCCAAGTGCTGCCGCGCTCACCTTCACCACCCTGCTCGCCCTGGTGCCGCTGATGACCGTGGTGCTGGCGATCTTCAGCGCCTTTCCGGTGAGTGACCGGATTGTCGAGCAGCTGCAGGGGTTCGTTTTCAGCAATTTCCTGCCCGCCTCGGGAGAAGTGATCTCCAGCTACCTGAACCGGTTCAGCGAGAACGCCTCCCGGATGACCGGTCCCGGCCTGCTGTTCCTGGTGGTGGTGGCCCTGTTGCTGATGGCCAATATCGAGCGCGCCTTCAACCGGATCTGGCGGGTCAAACAGCGGCGGCGTCCGCTGAGCCGATTCCTGGTCTACTGGGCGATCCTCACCCTGGGGCCGCTGCTGATCGGCATCAGCGTTGCCGTCACCTCCTACCTGGTCTCCATGCCTCAGCTGTCCGGTGCCGCGTCCTGGCTCGGCGAAAGCCTGCCTCTGCTCAAGCTGATGCCGGTGGTCGCCTCGGCCTTCGCCTTCAGCCTGCTCTACCTGGTGGTGCCCAACCGCCAGGTGCCGCTGCGTCACGCCGTGTTTTCCGGTGTCCTGGCGGCGCTCATGTTCGAGTTGTCAAAACGGCTGTTCGCCTACTACATCACCCAGTTTCCGACCTATGAGGCGATCTACGGAGCGTTGGCGGCAATGCCGATCTTTCTCCTGTGGCTCTACCTGGCCTGGGGTATTACCCTGCTCGGAGCCGAGGTGTGCAGTTGTCTCGGCTTGTCCGGGCAGCAGGCGGTATCAGCTGAAGGGAAGCGACTATTGCTGGATTTTAGCCTGCTGAGAGAACTCTACCAGGTCCGTGAGACGGGCAGGGGCCTTACAACCAACCAGCTTGCGCGTGCGTTGAACGCTGATCCGGGGATGTTGATTAACGTGCTCGGTCATCTTCGGGATGCCCATCTTGTGGCACTCACCGAGTCGGGAGAGTGGCTGGCGGCACGGGATTTTTCCAACATTACGCTGGCAATGATCTACCAGGCGGAGAAGCCGCCACTGCCGGATCCCGGGCCGCTGATGTCGTCCGAAAATGCCTCGGAGCGGGCCCTGGGACGCCACTTGCAGTACACCGGTGAGCGTCTGGCCGAGAGCCTTTCGGTCCCTCTGGAGCAGCTGTTCCAGATTCCGGAGGAGTCCGTTCCCGGGGAGGATTCATAGATGCGTTGTCGCAACCTGTTTTTTCTGTTCCTGCTGATTTCCGCCGCTTCGTCGGCGGTGGAGATGGTACTGCCTGACCTGCAGGGGCGGGACCGCTCACTGTCCGAATTCCGCGGCAAATGGGTGCTGGTCAACTTCTGGGCCACCTGGTGCTCTCCCTGTATCGAGGAGATGCCTGAGCTGAACTATTTCCATCAACGCCACCAGGCCGGTGACGCAGTGGTTCTGGGGGTCAACATGGAAGATCTGCCACTGGCCCGGCTGCAGCGCTTTGTCGACAAGTGGTCGATCAACTACCCGGTGTTGCTGGCACCCGCCGATGGATTGACCAGCCTGGGCAGGGTCTCTGCGCTGCCAACCTCGATACTGATCTCTCCACAGGGAGAAGTGGTGGAGAGAAAGGTGGGTGGTATCACGGCGCTCTGGATTGAACAGAGGATCAGGCAGGCGGATGCCGCCAAACGGGGCAAAGGGGAATGAATGAACAACAAGAGGAGTGTGAATTTTGACGATCTGTATGCGTTGCTATGTCTCGGGAAAGGTGCAGGGGGTCTTTTTTCGTGCCTCGACCCGGTTCGAGGCGGAGCAGTTGGATATCAGCGGTTATGCGAGAAACCTGTCCGACGGCAGGGTGGAGGTGCTGGCCTGTGGTGAACCCGAAGCGGTCGAGCAGTTGCGCAGCTGGCTGGCCCGGGGTCCTTCAGGCGCCCGGGTTGACGGGGTGGCTTGTGAGCCCGTGCCGCTACAGGAGTTGAGCGGCTTCAGTGTTGACTGATTCACGTGGCGCCGGTCCCTGCCGGTTATTCGCTGCTGGTGTCCTGTCTCTGCGGTGATGTCAGCGTATCGGTGGTCGGTTCACTCCAGGGTCTGAACACGGCCGGTTGACCGTTTACCAGATATCCAGGGGCCTGCCCTGGTCCCGGTTCGGGAGGGCTGGTTGGCTGTCCAGCGGCCCTCCATGAGTGGGTCGGATCTGCTGGCTGCGCACGGTACGCCTCAGCGCCGGTCCCGGGGGCTGGTCCGGGATAGTCCTGGTTATAGGACGCGGCAGGTGGTGCTGCGTACTCCGGTTCCGCAGGCGTGTCCCAGCCAGGGGGAGCGGCAGGTGGATAACTCTCTGTTGCCGGGGACTGTTGCGGATAGCCGCCCGGGCTGTAGGCGGGTGGATAGTCGTATGCCTGTGGAGTGTAGCGGTCGCCGTACTCCGGGCCGGTTACCGGCGCCGGCTGCGGGTAGTAGCCATCATCCTGGTAACCGGGCTGGTACCCGTAGCCGGATTGGCCCGGGTAACCACCGTAGTCTGGAGCCTGTTCGTAGACATAGGGATAGCTGTAAGGCTGTGGCTCGGCATATCCCTGGCCGTAACCGGGTGTCGTGGGATAGTAGTAGGCGTTACCCTGGTCTGAGGTCGGATAGGGGGGGTAGTACTCCTGCTGCGGGTAGGCATCGGGATACCCATAGTAGCCGGTGCCCTGGTTGACCGGGTACTCGCCGTATTGTGGCGGTGCCGCCGGATGGGTCTCCATCGGTCGGTAACGGGGCGCCTGCCCCCGGGGTGGAGCGAATCCCTGTTGCGGGTAGTATGGCCGGTTCTGGTTCTGAGCCTGCCACTCTTGCGAATTGTCCGATCGGGACAGGTCGGGGTCGGCCTCGCCGGCGATGGCGACAGTGCAAGACAGGATGAGGCAGAGGGCGTTCAGCTGGAAACCATGCATGGTTATAACTCCATCAACTGACCGGATTTGGATGGCTCCGGTTCTTATCTTCCATGACATGATAACCGGAAAAAGTGCGATTTGTCGTCGTTGCAGTGAGGATGGGAGAGGGATCAGTAACCGGCGGTTTTCAGGTCCAGTCCGGGGGGCAGGGCGTCGACCCGTTCGATGCCGCTGTCGATCCGGCCGTCGGCACCCAGTTCCAGCCAGCGGAATCCGGGTGGGGCGGTGCTCAGTCCGAAGCTGTCCTGGTTCTCCACGAACTGGATGCAGGTGGAGGGTGTCCCCATCATCCTGACACCCCGATAATCGGATTCGAATGTCTGGTGGATATGTCCCCAGATCACGCCCTTGACGCTCTTGTGCTGTTCGATAAGCTCCAGGAAGGGTTCCGGGTTGTCGAGTGCCATTTTGTCCATCCAGGCGCTGCTGATCAATACCGGGTGGTGGTGAAGCGCAATCAGAACGTGACTGTCGGGGTAGGCCTGCAGGGTCTCCTGCAGTCGTTCCAGCTCCTGGCCGCTGAGATGCCCGCCTTCCGAGTGGGGCAGGGTGGAGTCGAGAAGTATAATCACCCAGTTGCCCATTCGCACCGTCTTGGGACTACTGACCAGCCCCCCCTGCAACTCTGTGCTAAGCACCTCCGGTACATCGTGATTGCCGGGGAGGCAGCAGGCCGGTACCCCGAAACGTTCGATCTGCTGCTTCAGCCGGGTGTATCCTGCCACAGAGGCGTCATGCACCAGGTCGCCGGTCAGCAGCAGGAGGTCGATGCTCTCCCGGAACTGCTCCGCCAGTGACATCACCCACTCGAAGCTTGTCTGGGTGTTGATGCCGGCCAGGGTCCAGTTGGGGTCGGCATGCAGGTGACAGTCCGTTATCTGCAGTACCCTCACAGGGGTTGCCTCCCCGGCAGGATCGTGGTCACGGCTGGCAATGTTGAGTGTATCCTGATCCATGTCTAAACCGGTGTCGGCCGATATAGCTGAATATTAAGCCAATATGACCCGGAGTGTATCGGCCCCGGTGTGATTGGGGCAGCAATTAAGGGGGGGTACCCGACCGTTAAGGCAGGGGGAGCGATCTTTTTGTCGACTGGTTCACACTTTTTGTTCTGGCGAGGCAGGTTGATCGTCTCATCCTATGAGGCGATCCGGTTGCGAATCGCCTTGTCCGATTTACGGCTGCCGCCCGTCCCGCAGGTGGACGTCCCCGTCCACCCTGGTGGCGTGGGTAAGGGGGTGTTCAGAAGTTGTCGGTGGAGACAAACAGGCCAACCCGCAGGTCCTTGGCGGTATAGATCTCCCTTCCGTCCACCTTCATCACCGCGTCGGCCACTCCCATCACCAGGCGCCGGGTGATAACCCGCTTCAGATCGATTTGGTAAGTCACCTGCTTGGCGCTCGGCAGTACCTGGCCGGTAAATTTCACTTCGCCGACACCGAGGGCCCGGCCATGGCCGGGGTTGCCCAGCCAGGCGAGGTAGAAACCGACCGCCTGCCACATGGCGTCCAGTCCGAGGCAGCCCGGCATCACCGGGTCGCCGGGGAAGTGGCACTCGAAGAACCAGAGATCAGGGGTGATGTCCAGTTCGGCCAGGATCTCGCCCTTGCCGTAGGCGCCGCCCTCATCCGAAATGCGGGTGATCCGGTCCATCATCAGCATGTTGGGTACCGGGAGCTGGGCGTTGCCCTCCCCGAACATCCTGCCATAGCCGCAATCCAGCAGGTCTTCTCGTGTAAAGCTGTCAACTTTTGCCATGAATCCGTTTCTCTAGGGTTGTTGTATTCAGGTGCAGGGCGCTGTCTGTCTCTCTTCCCGTGTCAGGTATCGGAATTCATCCGTTCCCGCAGGAAGGGGATTATCCCCGATATATCGATCATCTCGTTGTCGCTCGCGGTGCGCGCGCGATACTCCAGCCTGTTCTCGTCCAGGCCGCGTTCGCCAATCACGATCCGGTGCGGGATGCCGATCAGCTCCATATCGGCGAACATGGCGCCCGGGCGTGCCCCGCGGTCATCCAGCAGGACCTCGAAGCCGGCCTCGGAAAGATCCCGGTAGAGCTGCTCGGTGGCCTCTCGCACCCGGTGTGACTTGTCCATTTTCATGGGACAGAGCGCGACCTGGAAAGGTGCCAGGGCAAGCGGCCAGACGATACCCTGCGAGTCGTGGTTCTGCTCGATAGCGGCGGCGACCACGCGGGAGACGCCGATACCGTAACAGCCCATCTGCATGACCACGCTGCGGCCGTTTTCATCGAGCACGGTGGCGTTCATTGCCTGGCTGTACTTCTGCCCGAGCTGGAAGATGTGGCCTACCTCGATACCCCGGGCCAGGGTCAGGGTGCCCCGGCCGTCCGGGCTTGGATCCCCCTCCTGCACGTTGCGCAGGTCCGCGACCTGCGGTAGCGGGAGGTCACGCTCCCAGTTGATGCCGAAGTAGTGTTTTCCATCCTGGTTGGCGCCCGCCCCGAAGTCGCTGCAGAGTGCGACCGTGCGATCGATAATGCAGGGGATTGGCAGATTGAGCGGGCCCAGGGAGCCGGGGCCGGCGCCGATCGCCTCGCGGATCTGATCCTCGCTGGCGAATGTGAGCGGACTGGCCACCTCGGGCAGCTTCTCCGCCTTGATCTCGTTCAGTTCGTGATCACCACGTACCAGCAGAGCGATAAAGGGAGACGGCTGTCCCTCGGCGGCGGCCACGATCAGAGTTTTCACGGTCTTCTCGATCGGCACCCCGTGGTGTGAGACAAGGTCCTGGATGGTCCTGGCGTCCGGCGTGTCCACCAGGCGCATGGCTTCCGCGGGCGCGGCTCTTTCCCCGCCCAGGGCCAGGGCCTCTGCGGTCTCCACGTTGGCGGCGTATTCGCTGTCGCTGGAGAAGGCGATGGCGTCCTCGCCCGAGTCGGCCAGTACATGGAACTCCATGGATGAGCTGCCGCCGATACTGCCGCTGTCTGCCTGTACCGCCCTGAACTCCAGTCCGCAGCGTTGGAAGATGCGGCTGTAGGTCTTGTGCATCAGGTCGTAGGTCTGCTGCAGGGAGGGCTGGTCGACATGGAACGAGTAGGCGTCCTTCATCAGGAACTCCCGCGCCCGCATCACCCCGAAGCGGGGCCGGATCTCGTCCCGGAACTTGGTCTGGATCTGGTAGAAATTGATCGGCAGCTGCTTGTAACTGTGCAGCTCGTTGCGCGCCAGGTCGGTGATGATCTCCTCGTGGGTCGGACCATAGCAGAAGTCGCGCCCGTGGCGGTCGTTGAGCCTGAGAAGTTCAGGGCCGTACTGCACCCAGCGTCCGGACTCCTGCCACAGTTCGGCCGGCTGGATGGATGGCATCAGCATCTCCAGTGCCCCGGACCGGTCCATCTCCTCGCGTACGATAGCCTCCACCTTGTGCAGGACCCGCAGGCCCAAAGGCAGCCAGCTGTAGAGACCGGCCGCGAGCTTTCTGATCATGCCGGCCCGGACCATCAGCTGGTGGCTGCTGATCTCGGCATCGGCGGGCGTCTCCTTGACAGTCTGGAGCGGGAATCGGGATGTGCGCATGTGCTGGGGTCCAGAGG
>JAPHTA010000285.1 GCA_026196475.1 Sedimenticola sp. | reverse complement strand
TGCAGAAACTGTTTTCTGGTGATCCACCAGATTCAGATAACCCACCCATTCAAACAAGGCTGCTATTCTCATGAAAATTTATGGGACAGCAGTGATAACACTGATTATTTTTTCTACATCAAGATTGACTAATGACTTAGCTACTTTATCTCTTCTTAAGTTCTCTGCTAACTCTAGTGAAACATGGGTAAGATTTGGCCTTTGGATTACTCCTTTTTCCACATCAACAATTGTTCGTAGTGCTTCTGCACACAGTAGGCTGGTATTCATTGCTGACGGTTTATATGTATCTAGTGAATAGTCAAATAGGAGCTCTTCTAAAAGCTGCGCGAGATAGACCAAATCTTGAAGCTATTCTTTGTTATCCCATTTATTTAGGTATCGAAATTTCACTAAAATGTTCCCCCTTTAGCAATCTGACGCCCACAGTATCCGAATCCAAAAATTAGAATAATTTTTATACAAAAAATGCGTACTCATTTGTAAAATAGCGTGTCCGATTTGGGGTTAGAGGTCACCAAATTGTCAGCACCTCTCATCTTCGAGTTATTCATAATTCCCAATTTTTTCTGCTGGTTTCCGTAGTTTTTGGACAGATGAAAAACACCGCCTTAATATCATGAATACAATATATTTGACCCTATATATTTGGCCACCAAAAATGAGGAGCGATTAAGCCGGTATCTCAGCGCCATAGGTACAAAAGTCGCTTGTTAATCCTGAGTTTTTCTAGCCTTAAAGCGTTCAAATTTCACATTCAAAACAAATACGTATTCGCATATTGCGGTACAAAAATCTAAGAGATCTTTTGCATCATCCATTGAAACCTTCTCGGTAGATGCGTGAGCGCCAAGGTTTCTCGCAGTGCGTAGAGCCTCACCCCATTCATAAATACGAGAATCTATGATTCCTTGTTGTTTAAGTTCCTTGAGGCCGCCGGCTAGTGATCGCGCCTTTGTGTGGTGATGTTTGCAAACCCCTTCAATTGCCCTGCCACACATTACTGCACAGGCGCTGAAGGCTTTTGCTTTGAAGCAAATTACTGCCTCGATTAGGGACACCCTAGCAATTTCAGGAATTTCTCGATCAACTGTGTTTTCTTTTTTCGGCCAATAGCGTTCTAGGTTGTCCCAATCCCATTCATCAGGACCCACTTGAATTAGTTCTGTGTAGCCGAGAAGAGCTTGGTGGCAAATTTTGCATTCGACCAACGAAAACTTTGAATGGGGCACTAAGCCATCCGTATCAAACGACACATTTCCTTTTTCATCCGCATCCACCTTGGATTCGCAATATGGGCAATCAATTATCACAAATTATTCCCTTTATTACCTATCAACCAACTATGCATCGCCCCAGCGGGAGCACTTGTTTTATTCGACTTCCCTACTCGCATAAGCCAATACTGCAGCAATCTCACTCACATATGCGTAAGTTGCTGCCTCCCTTACATCGATCGGTAACGAGATTACCAAACCTTTCATTCCGGCGATAGCACCCCACCCCATCCGGTTATGCCAACAACCCCATCCATAAGTCAAACCTTACCCCACAGTAAAATTAACAAATTAGAAAAACCTTATATACGCTGGTAGGATACAGGGCATCCACAGCCCGTTCCGTTCCCTCTCCCTGGGGCGGTTTCGCCAGGAAATGCCCCGTCCCCGACGGGTTCGCAGCTTGTCGGTCTCGGCGTTGGCGACGGCTGGTTATGACAATTCCGCTCACTCCTGACACGAGGTAACCACGAAGAATCGATGCGTATGACGGCACTGCACCCGGGCTGGAGTCTTCTGCTTCCCTTTGCGAACTGGCTCCCTGATATCAACAAACGGGACCTGCGTGCCGATCTGATCGCCGCCCTGACCGGCGCCGTCGTGGTACTGCCCCAGGGCGTGGCCTTCGCCACCATCGCCGGCATGCCGCCGGAGTACGGGCTCTACGCCGGAATGGTGCCGGCCATCATCGCCGCCCTGTTCGGCTCCTCCCGCCACCTGGTGTCGGGCCCCACCACCGCCGCGTCGGTGGTGCTCTTCTCGGCGCTGTCGGTCTATGCCACGCCGGGCAGCGCGGATTACGTGGTCCTGGCCCTGACCCTCACCTTCATGGTGGGGCTGTTCGAGCTGGCCCTGGGCCTGGCGCGCATGGGGGCGCTGGTCAACTTCATCTCCCACTCGGTGGTGGTGGGGTTCACCGCCGGCGCCGCCACCCTGATCGCGGCCAAGCAGCTGAAGCACTTCTTCGGAATCGAGATGGACAGCGGCGGTCACTTGCACGAGATCGTGATCAACTTCTCCCGGACGCTGCAGGAGATCAATCCCTGGGTCACCGCCATCGCCCTGATCACCCTCTTCTCCGGCATCGCCTTCAAGCGCTGGTTTCCGCGCATCCCCTACATGATCGCGGCGATGCTGACCGGTACCCTGGCCTCGGTGCTGATGGATCTCTGGTTCGGCCACGCGGTGACCCACATCCCCACCGTGGGCGCGCTGCCCGCCACCCTGCCGCCGCTCTCGGCGCCGGAGCTGTCGATCCAGAACATCAAGGACCTGGCCCCCACCGCCCTGGCGGTGACGCTGTTCGCCCTCACCGAGGCGGTTTCCATCGGTCGCTCGATCGCCGCCCGGGGCGGCTACCGGATCAACGGCAACCAGGAGTTCATCGGCCAGGGGCTCTCCAACATCGCCGGCTCCTTCTTCTCCGGTTACGTGGCCACCGGCTCGTTCAACCGCAGCGGGCTCAACTACCAGTCCGGCGCCAAAACGCCGCTGGCGGCGGTCTTCGCCGCCCTGCTGCTGATGGTGATCGTGCTGCTGGTGGCACCCTGGGCCGCCTACCTACCGAAGGCGGCGATGGCCGGTATCCTGTTCCTGGTGGCCTGGGGGCTGATCGATTTCAAGGAGATCGCCCACATCCTGAAGTCCTCCAAGCGGGAGACCTCGGTTCTGCTGGTGACCCTGCTCAGCGCCATGTTCCTGGAGCTGGAGTTCGCCATCTTCGCCGGCGTGCTGCTCTCCCTGGTGCTCTACCTGGAGCGGGTCTCCAAGCCGAAGATCTTCACCCGGGTGCCGGACCCGCGCCTCTACAAGCACGCCTTCTCCAGCGATCCGGAGCTGCCGGAGTGCCCGCAGCTGAAGATCATCCGTATCGACGGTTCGCTCTTCTTCGGTTCGGTCAACCATCTGCAGGAGGAGTTCGACCGGATACGGGCCGCCCATCCCGACAAGAAGCACCTGGCAATCATCGCCAGCGGCATCAACATCGTCGACCTGCAGGGCGGCCATGCCCTGGCGGTGGAGGCCCAGCGACGGCAGGCGGATGGTGGCCGGCTCTACCTGATCAACGTGAAGCCGGGGCTGTGGGACTCGCTGGAGCGCAGCGGCGACCTGGATATTATCGGCGAGCGCAATATCTTCCAGTCCAAGAACGCGGCCATTCACGCGATCTATTTCAAGCTGGACAAGCAGAAGTGCGAGGGGTGTCCGCATCCGATCTTTCAGGAGTGTCGGGGGAAGAGTATGTAGGGGCCGCGTGGGCGCGGGGTCCTGCTCCAGCCCGTAGGTTGGGGTGAGTGAAACGAAGCCCAACAAATGATGGCCCCGTTCAGGGTGGGTATGCATTCCCACGCGGAGCGTGGGAACGAGGGCAAGGGTGGGAACGAGAGCAGCGGGCATGATTGCCAAATCGTGGCAAATTCTTCGCGGCGGGGGCGCCGCTCCTACACCCGATTCGA
>JAPHTA010000090.1 GCA_026196475.1 Sedimenticola sp. | reverse complement strand
AGGGCGTACTCCTTTGCCGCCTCCACGTCGTGGATGGAACAGGGTCCGGTCACCACCAGCAGTCGCGGATCCTCCTTGCTGAGGATCGCCTTGATGGTCTGCCGCGCCTCGATCACGTTGCGTTCCCCCTCGGCGGAGAGGGGCAGGTGGCGCTTCAGGTCGATCGGAGAGATCAGTACCCGCTCGGCGGCCAGGTTGGTATTTGTCAGGCTGTCTTTGAACATGTCGCTGTCCGGTTGTACAAAAAAGGGTTTGAAGAATAGGAGATTCGACCGCCTTTTACCACCTCGCCCCGGCACTTTGTGCTGCAATTGCAGCAATCAAGGCAAAAGCGGCACTATAGATGCCGTCCCAGGTGACACCACAACCGGAAAATGCACTATAGCGCCGGCTCGGTGTCCCGCTCCATCACGTCCACCGGACGGGCACCGGTGATCGTCTGCAGCTGGTCGAAGGTCACCGGAACTCCGGAGGCGTCGTTACCGGCCGCCGGGTAGATGAGTGGATAGTCTGCCAGGCCAATATCGATCAGCAGTTCCGCCTCTTCCACGCCGAACGGGCAGACGCCCCCCGGCTTGTATCCGGTCACCTGCTCGGTCTCATCACCCCGCGCCATGCGCACCCTGGTGCCGGTGGCCTGCTTCATCTTCTTGCTGCAGACCCGCAGGTCACCAGGGCAGACGGCCAGGTAGAAGTTTCCATTCTTGCCCTTGAACAGCATCGACTTGGCGATCTGCCCCACCTCGACACCGATCTTCGCCGCTGCCAGCTCAGATGTCGGGGTGCTGCCAGGTTCGAACTCCAACGCGTTCAGACCGTGCACCTCCAGTATCGCCTTAACGCGTTCGGGTATCATGGTGTCTCAAACTCCTCCTGCTGCTCGACAAACCGGATCAGGTCCGGAAAGAAACGGTTGAAATCATCTGCCAGCTGCCGATAGCTGGCCTCCACCTCGTCGATCGCACCCGCCATGCAGCCCGGCCTGCCAAGCCGCATCTCCATTCGCCGGTAAACCAGGCCGATCACCTCCAGGTCATGGTAGGAACCGAGCCAGTCCTCGTGCCGCATGCGTGGTGCAAGCTGTCGAAGCCGGGGCGGAAGTTGCGCCTGTTGCCGCTCCAGCAACCGGTACACATCCTGGATAAAGCGGATTCTGTCGCGGCCAGTATATTCGCTCCAGTAGCGACTGAGAAAGTGGTCGTGCAGGATATCCACCAGGATGCCGCTGTAGCGTCGGTAGACGGGGGAGAAGCGTCGCCTGCTATGTCGCACCTGGTGATGGTCGTCGGTAAAACGGTCGATGCGCCGGTGCAGGGCGATGCCCCGCATCATCTCCTGCGGGTAGGCCCGGGCCAGGGTTTCCAGGCGACCACGGGTGAAATCCGCGGCCAGGCTGCCCAGCAGCATCTGCGGTGACGGCGGAGAGAGAAACAGGTGGGCAAGGTAGTTCATGGATACGGATACCGGGGATGAGCGAGACTAGCCGAGCGGTGCCAGCAGTTGTTGCACCACGCTCTCCAGTTCACGTCGGCCCGGCCTGAGCTGGCCATAGAGACGCAAGCCGCGGATCCCCACCAGCAGGTAACGGGCCAGGACATCCGGATCCTTGTCCGGTGCCAGTTCACCGCTTTCCCTGGCTGCCTGGAGGGCCTGCCGGAATTGCAACTCGTGACTCTCGAACATCGCCTGGAGTCGCTCACGTATGGCTTCGTCCTGCTGGCCACTCGCCAACTCGGTGGCGGTATTGATCATCAGGCACCCCCTGGCCGACCGGTCGCTGCAGATCTGGTCTACCAGGTGCTGAAAGAACAGGCGTATCCCCTGGAGAGGCCCGGTATCATTCTGCAACAGTACCCGCATCTGCTCGCTGCTACGTTCGAAATAGCACTCCAGCGCCTCAAGAAAGAGCTGCCGCTTGCTCTTGAAGGCGCCATAGAGGCTGCCCGGATGCATCGCAAGCTGCTTTCCCAGGCGCTGAATAGAGGTGTTGGCGTAGCCGTGCTGCCAGAAAAGTCGCATCGACTCCTCCAGCACCGACCGTCGATCAAATTCCGCGGGGCGTGCCATGGGTTTACTTTAGCAGGATATTGAGCAATCATTCAATTATGAATATTGAGTGATCATTCAATAATTAATACCGCTAATAACATAAGGAGCATTCCATGGGATTACAGGATCAGCTGGATGAACAGAAACGCAGCACCATCAACAAGGCCAGTCCGGAAACCCTGCAACTAATGGCCCAGGCTACCGCCGACCTTAAGGCGTCCGGTATTGAGAACCGGGCCCTCGGGACCGGCGACAAAGCCCCCGATTTCACCCTGCCAAACGCCAGAGGTGTACCGGTAACACTGAAGGCCCTGCTGCAGGACGGCCCCCTGGTGATCAATATCTACCGGGGAGGATGGTGCCCCTATTGCAACCTGGAACTGCGAGCGCTGACCGGGATACACCCGCAGATAGAGGCGCTGGGCGCCCGCCTGCTGGGTATCGCACCGGAAGTTCCCAACAAGGTGGCGGAAACCACGCAAAGACACACTGCGCCGTTCGAAATCCTGAGCGACGTGGGCAACCGGGTATCACGCCAGTTCGGGCTGGTATTTACCCTGTCCGAATCGATAAGGGAGATCTATTCCGGGTTCGGTATCGACCTGCCGGCCTACAACGGCGATGACCACTTCGAACTCCCCCTGCCGGCCACCTATATCGTCAAGAGTGACGGAGAGATCGCCTACAGCTTCGTCGATGCAGACTACACCCGGAGAATGGAGCCGGAGGCGATTCTTGATGCGCTGCGGAAGCTGGCCTGACGCAATCGACGGGGGTGCCCTACGTGACCGTCAACAGGCGTTGAGTCCAAGCCCTTCCCAGCCGGTAACGCACCAAAGCCCGCAGGTCGTCGGGGGCTATCGGCTTGGTAATAAAGTCGTCCGCCCCCGCCTGCAGCGAGGCCAGCCGGGTTGCACGATCACGCTCCACCGACAGGAACAGGATCGATACGCTGGCCAGCGGATCGTACTGTCGTATCATGCGCGCCAGTTCCGTACCGCTGCACCCCGGCATGTACAGGTCGAGCAGGATCAGGTGCGGCGAGAATGCCTGCAGCTGCCCGATCAACTGCTGCGGCTCGTGCAGCAACCGGGTATGGATACCAGGCTGCTCCAGCACCAGCGCCGCATAGCGTGCCTGCGCATGATCATCATCCACGATCAGCACCCGGAACGGGTCGTCCAGGGGATCCTCCAGTAACCGCAGCCTTTGGTTCAGCGTCGCACAGTCGACCGGCGCCACCAGGAAGGCATCTGCACCGGCCCGGACCGCCGCCAGGCGGGCCTGGTAATCACCGCTCTCCGACAGCACAACCAGGGGGGGCCGCGGGGAGAGGCGCAACAGCAGTGGCTCCAACAGGCCCGACAGCAGGCAGGCCATATCCACCACCAGCGGGCCCGCCGGCCCCTCCCGAAGCCCCCCGATATCGGCCACATGTCGGGCATCGGCACCTTCATTACGGAGATCAGCCGCGAGTGCATGCAGGGGTCCGCCCTCACCCAGCAGGTAGACCGGGCGCCGCTTACCCAAGCCGGCCGCCGACCGGTCGTCACCTGGGACACCCGATATTTCCGGAATCCGCTCACTCCCGGCCGGGTTCCGGCACAGTCCCACCAGGCTTTCACAGGCACTCGCCAGGGCCTGAATTTCCGCCTCTCCGGGCGGCCGGTTGTGATTCGCCACCAGGCTCCGGAGAGGGTCGGCAACCTGCCGTGCCATTACCGATATCGCCTCATAGCCGAAGGTGCCGCCGGCGCCGGCCAGGTTGTGCGCCATCCGGTACAGCCCCTCCACCGCCTCCCGGCTGTGCCGCTCCCGTTTCAATTGCGCCCAGTAACCGGCAATCTGCTCGGCCCGCTCCGGCAGCTGCCGCTCGAATGAGGCATGAACCTCCCGCAAGCGGGCCTGCAATATCGCCGGGTCCATCATCTCAGCTCGCCCCGCGGCCGCCATCCAGCCGTGCCTGGATCTGCTGTTCGAAATCCTCTCCCACCGGCTTGGCGATATAGCTGTCGCATCCGGAGCGGATCGCCGCCTCGCTCTCGGAGCTCATCACCGACGCGGTAACCGCCACGATCTGCCGGTCGTACCCCTGCTCCCGGAGAAGCCGGGTCGCCTCGTGGCCATCCATCACCGGCATATGCATATCCATCAACAGCATGTCGTAATCACCAGCCAGGGCCATCTCCATACCCTGCCGGCCATCTTCCGCACTATCCACCTGGTGCCCCGCCATCTGTAGCCTCAGCTCCAGCATGCGTCGGATCATCGGTTCATCTTCCACCAACAGTATATTTGCCACTACTCATCCCCCTTGAACAGCGGCAGGGTCAGGGAGAAACAGCTCCCCTCACCCGGCCTGCTTGTCACATCGATTCCTCCACCATGCAGTTTCACCAGGCGTTCGGTGATCGCCAGGCCCAGCCCGGTACCGCCCCGATTGCGGGTGCTGGAGCTGTCCAGCTGGTGAAACTTCTCGAAAATCCTCTTCAGTTCGTGCTGTGGAATACCGCTTCCGGTATCGGTTACCGACAGGGTCACCCAGTCTCCCCGATGCCGGCTTTTTACGCTGACGTGGCCACGGTCGGTAAACTTGATCGCGTTGCCGACCAGGTTGATCAGGATCTGCTGCAGGCGTAACGGATCGGCCCGGACCCGTTCCTCGCCACTCTCATCCAGCAGTGCCAATCCCTTGGAGCGTGCGGCACTGGTCAGGGTGGTAATGGTCTCCGCAACCGCCTGTTTCACCGATACCGCCTCGCATTTCAGGCTCATGCTGCCAGCCTCGATCTTGGAGATATCGAGCAGGTCGTTGATCAGGTTCAGCAGGTGCTGTCCGGAGGTATCGATATCCCTCGCTATCGAGGCTATCGACTCTGCCGGAGGCAGGCGGTCGGCCTGCTTGAGGAGAGGCAGATAGCCGAGAATCACGGTCAGCGGCGTGCGCAGCTCGTGGCTCATCATGTTCAGGAACTCGGATTTCTGCCGGTTCGCGGTCTCGGCACTCTCTTTGGCTTGAACCAGGGTTCGTTCCGCCTCCTTCTGCAGGGTGATATCGAGCAGGGTTCCGACGTAGACCGGATCCCGGTTCACCGTCGCCTCCCCCACCGACAGCAGAACGGGAAATTCTGTACCGTCCTTGCGCTGCGCCACCACTTCGCGTCCGATACCGATAATGCGCGCCTCCCCGCCCGCCTGGTAACGCTTCAGGTAACCATCGTGTGCACTGCGGTAGGGCTCCGGCATCAGCATCTTCACGTTCCGTCCCACCACTTCGTTCCGGGAGTAGCCGAACATCTTTTCGGCAGCGGGGTTGAAACGGCGCACCAGGCCGTTCCGGTCGATGGTGATCAGGGCCGTGAGCGCCGAATCCACGATGGCGCCAGTCATCCGCCGACTGCGCTCCAGAGCCTGCGTCCGCTGCTCAACCAGGTGACGCACGCTCGATTCACGATCGCGCAGGACCCGCATGTACTGCGCCAGGAGATAACTGAGCAGAAGGCCGGCCAGCAGAATGGCCCAGGGCATCAATGCGCTGCCCTGCTGCCGGTACTGCGGGGAAGGCCGGATACGAACCTCCAGATCACGCCCGGCAAATGCCAGCCGCGTCGTGGACCAGGGCGCCGTGTTCTGCCCCTGCGGATGGCTGCTGAACAACACCTGGTACTCGAAACCGGGGGTGACATCTGCGACGGTGATAACAAACTCGTCCGGATCGATAAATGCCTGGCCCAGCACCTGGCCGAAGATCCGGTCCACCAGGTAGACGCCCTGGGTAAACCCCTTTAGCACCGGGTTTTCGCTTCCGCCGAAAAGTGGCACTATCACCAGTAATCCGGTACCGCCCTGTACCAGGCCGATCACCGGGAAGGCCATAAGCTTCCTCTCGTCAGCGGCCTCGCGCAGCACCTGTAGGCGGGTTTGAGTGGAGGCCAGGTCATACCCGAGAACCCTCTCGTTGCCCGACAGCGGCTCCACGTAGTAGATCGGAAAATGCACCTCTCTTGCCGGCGCAACCTGCTTCTGCGTGGTATTGAAACTATCCATGATCACGTAGTCGTCAAATCCCTCTTCCCGAGCGCGGGCCTCATGCTCTGCACGGGCCAGTCTAGGTACCCGGGGAATCCACTCCAGCGCCTGAATCGTCGGATGCGTGTCCAGCTTGGTCCGGGCATATACTCCGAACTCCTTCCGGTCCACGTGTTGCGAGGCCTGGAACAGGGAGTTGAGCCCCAACAGCACTTCCAGGTTGATCGCCAGCTCCTTGTTGAACGACGCAACGATGGTGTCGGCCTGGTGCTGAAAGTCCAGCAGTTGATTCCGCTCCTCCCACTTCAGCGCGACGAAAAAGGCGACCAGGGAGAGAGCGACACCCGCGGCCAGGATCAGCCATGCAATTCGGCCCTGCACTCCCTGCCCCGAAACGGAATCATTCATACCCCGGACAGGCCCTGCCACGGTTCATCATCGGCACCGACGCAGATTACCGGTATCAGCCCGGAGTCCGGGGGGATAGACCGTTCCGGAAAAGGGATGCCCTGTGAAATCGGGTAACGTGCCAAGAGACCTCCTCTCTCTTCCCTGCGCGAGCACGGCAGAATTATTTTCCGCTCGATTCAGAAATTATAGATCTTTTTCGATAGCCCGGCGGGCACCCGGATTACTGGTCAGCTGGCAACCGAAGGTACTTGGTGGCACTGGCGGCAAGTGGTACCTGAAGATGGGGAATGGTGCCGAGGCAGGGACAGGGCAACTGCTGGCGAAGGGTCTCGATATTTTCCTGGGCCAGGGCCATATCCGGGTCCACCCGGCTAGCGATCCAGCCACCCAGGGTAGCCCCGGAGGCAAGAATTGACTCCGCGCTGAGCAGGGCGTGGTTGATACAGCCGAGCTTCAACCCCACCACCAGGATCACCGGCAGCTCCAGGTGCAGCGCCAGCTCGGCGATGCCACCCTCGGGACCCAGGGGTACCCGCCAGCCGCCGGCCCCCTCCACCACCACCCGGTCGGCGTGGTTTTCCAGCTGCCGGTAACAGGCGGCGATATGGCCGAAATCGATCGTCACTCCGGCCTGCCGGGCCGCCAGGTGGGGCGCAATCGGGGGTAGGAAGAGATAGGGATTGACCGTCTCGTAGGGCTGCGGGGACGAACCCTGGGCCTGCAGTTTCAGGGCGTCATCGTTGCGCGGACCGGCGGGGGTCAAATCCGCGCCAGCTGCCACCGGCTTCATGCCCAGCACCCGCTCGCCCCGGGCCTGCAGGGCCTGCATCAGGGCCACCGACGCCAGGGTCTTGCCACAGTCGGTGTCGGTCCCGGTGACGAAATAGCCTGCCACCATCAGCTACCTCCCCGGCCACCCAGCTGGCGGCCGATATCGCCGATCGCCACGCTCGGGGCGTTGGAGCGATGGCCGGATTCCGGCGCCCAGGCGTGGCCATAGACCACCTCGTAGCTGGCCGGCAACACACCGTCCCGGTTGCGGAACTGCTCGTAGGCCCGCTGCATCGCCTGCAGGCGACCCTTGCCGGTGAGCCCCCGCTGGCGACCGCTGCTCACGTTGTGCGCTCCCAGCACCTTCAGCTCCCGCATCAGGCCGTTCACCGTCGGGTAGGTGAGGGTCATCCGGTCCACGTCCATCACCGGGTCGGCCAGGCCGGCCCGCAGCAGGGCGTCACCCACGTCGTGCATGTCGATGAAGGTGCTGACGTGGGCAGTGGTATCCGCCTCGGCCCAGGCGGCACGCAGCTCCTTCAGGGTATCCGGCCCGAAGGTGGTGAACATCAGCAGGCCACCCGGGCGCAGCACCCGGTTGAACTCGCGGAAGGTCTGGTCCAGATCGTTGCTCCACTGGATCGCGGCGTTGGAGTAGATCATGTCCACGCTGCGGTCATCCAGGGGCAGCTGCTCCAGGTCTCCGCAGATACAGCGCGGCTTGCGCAGCCAGCCCCCCCGCCTGCGCGCCTGCTGCAGCATCGGCAGGGCGAAATCAAGCGCCAGCACCCGGGAGCGCCGATAGCGCTCGGCCAGTGCCGCGGTTGCCACCCCGGTACCGGCACCCACGTCGAGGATGGTCTGTGGCTGCAGCTTCACCAGCTGCAGGCGGTCCAGCATGCGCCGCCCGATCTCACGCTGCAGAACCGCCACGCTGTCGTAGCGCTCCGCCGCCCGGGAGAAGGCGAGCCTGGCCTGCTGCTTGTCGATACGATGTTCCGGTTCAGACATGGTGCGACTCGAGAAAATGGTCCAGCGCCCGCAGGCACTGGCGTGGATGTGAGAGAAACGGGGCATGGGCACAGCCTTGCAGGATCAGCACCTCGGCCTCCGGCATCAGCCGTTCCAGATCATCCCCCAGGTCCGCCGGCACCAGGGTATCCCGCTCACCCAGCAGCCACAGGGTGGGACAGCTGATCTGCAGCAGCTGGTCCCGCAGGTCCACGTCCCGCAGCAGATCCAGCCCGTGCTCCAGGGCGGTCGGATCCGCCTCCCGTCGCTGGGCGATCTCCTTGCGCAGCAGGCGCAGGGTTTCCCGGGCCGCCTCGTCGCCCTGGACCTGCAGGGAGAGAAAGCGCTCCAGGGTCTGATGGTGGTCCCGCAGCAGTGCCTTGGCAAACAGGTTCAGGGTCACCTGGGACATGGCATGGGGCCACCCCTCATCCACCACGAAGCGCGGACTGGAGGCGACCAGCACCAGGCGATTGATACGCTCCGGCGCCAGCAGTGCGGCGTGCTGGGCAAGCTGTCCGCCGAGTGACCAGCCGATCCAGGTGGCACGCTCCGGTGCCGCCTCCAGGCAGGCTGAGGTCCACTGGTCCAACTGCGAACAGCTACTGTCGTATTCACTGCCGCCGTGGCCCGGCAATTCGACCAGGGTGACCCGATAGCGTTCGGCAAGTATGTCGGCTACTGGCTGCCAGACTGCGGCGTTCATGCCCCAGCCGTGCAGCATCACCAGTTCGTCCCCCTGGCCCCGGGTTTCGCTATGCAGCTTCAAGCCGGCACCTCCCCGGGCAGTCCCGCCAGGGCCTCCAGCAGCCGTTCCAGCTGCGCCATGCTGTGGCTGGCGGAGAGGGTGACACGCAGCCGGGCACTCCCCTCCGGCACGGTGGGCGGACGAATCGCCGTCACCAGGATGTCCCGGGCCTCCAGCGCCCGGCTCCAGGCCAGCGCCTGTTCCGAACTGCCGGCCAGGATCGGCTGGATCGCGGTGGGTGAATCCATCAGCGACAGGCCGAGGCGTTGCACCTCCCGGCGGAAACGGTCGATCAACCGCTGCAGGTGCTCCCGGCGCTCCCCTTCCGAGCGCACCAGGCGCAGGCTGGCCCGGGTCGCCTCGGCCACTGCCGGGGGCAGGGCAGTGGTATAGATGTAGCTTCGGGACTGCTGGATCAGGGTCTCGATCAGCGCCTCCGAGCCGGCCACGAAGGCGCCGAAACTGCCCAGCGCCTTGCCCAGGGTCCCCATCAGCAGCGGTACCTCGTCCTGTCCCAGGCCGAAGTGATCCACGCTGCCGCGTCCCTCCCGGCCCAGCACGCCGAGACCGTGCGCATCATCCACCAGCAGCCAGGCGCCTTGCCGGGCACAGCTACTGGCCAGCTCCGGCAGGGCGGCCAGGTCACCGTCCATGCTGAAGACGCCGTCGACCGCCACCATCGCCTCGCCGTCCCGTTGCCCGGCCATCTGCCGCTCAAGGTGGGCCACATCATTATGCCGGAAGCGTTTCAGGCGGGCCCGGGAGAGCACGCCACCGTCGATCAGCGAGGCGTGATTGAGCCGATCCTGGTAGAGGGTATCGTCGCGCCCCAGCAGGGCGGCTATCACCCCCTGGTTAGCCATGTAGCCGGTGGAGTAGAGCAGGGCCCGCTCGCGACCGGTAAACTCTGCCAGCTCCTCCTCCAGGGCGTGATGAGCGGTGCTGTGTCCCGATACCAGGTGGGCCGAACCGCTGCCCGCACCGTAGCGCCGGGCGCCCTGCTGCATCGCTTCGATCACCCGGGGGTGGTTAGCCAGTCCCAGGTAGTCATTACTGCAGAAGCTGAGCAGTTCCCTGCCATCCACAGTCAGCAAAGGCCCCTGGGGGCTGTCAAGTACCCGCCGGCGCCGGTAAAGGTGCGCCTTGCGCCGACGTTCCAGTTCTGGCTGAAGTGGTTTCATGGATGACGCGTTCCGCTCGGGATTACGCCGCCACTCCGCTAACCAGGGAGTGGCGAACAGCTGGAATCGGAATCAGGAGAACTCGGCGGCCAGCCGGACCTTGCGCTTGCTGTCGCACTCCTTCTCGGTGGCCTGCAACTCCAGCGACTCCTCGAAGTGGAGACCCAGTCGCTGGAACAGCTTGCGATCGGCATCCGCTTCCGGGTTGTCGGTGGTCAGCAGGCGCTCGCCGTAGAACATGGAGTTGGCACCGGCCATGAAACAGAGCGCCTGGGTCTGGTCATTCATCCCGGTGCGACCGGCGGAGAGGCGGACGTAGGATTTCGGCATCAGGATGCGGGTCACTGCCACGGTACGGACGAATTCGAACGGATCCAGGGCCTCGGTACCATAGAGGGGAGTGCCTTCCACCTGCACCAGCATGTTGATCGGCACCGATTCCGGATGCTTCGGCAGGTTGGCCAGTTCGCGCAGCATCGAGGCACGATCGCGGCGCGACTCCCCCATGCCCAGGATGCCGCCGCTACAGACGTTGATCCCCTGCTCCCGGATCCGGGCCAGTGTATCCAGCCGGTCCTGGTAGGTGCGGGTGGTCACCACGTTGCCGTAGAACTCGGGCGAGGTATCCAGGTTGTGATTGTAGTAGTCCAGGCCCGCCTCCTTCAGCATCTGCGCCTGGCTGTCGCTGAGCATGCCGAGGGTGACACAGGTCTCCATGCCCAGGTCGTGCACGGTACGGATCATCTCCACTACCCGTTGCAGGTTCTTGTCGGTCTGATTGCGCCAGGCGGCGCCCATGCAGAAGCGGGTGGCACCCTTCTCCTTCGCCTCCTGCGCGGCGCGCTGTACCTCCTCGATTGGCAGCAGTTTCTCCCGCTCCAGCTCGGTGGCGTTTTTGGCGCTCTGTGAGCAGTAGCCACAATCCTCGGAACAGGCACCGGTCTTGATGCTCAACAGCGTACTCACCTGAACCCGGTTCGGGTCGAACTGCTCGCGGTGCAGCGTCTGCGCCCGGTATAGAAGGTCGTTGAACGGCAGGTCAAGCAGCCCTTCAATCTCTTCCAGGCTCCAGTCATGTCTTGTCACATCAGTCATATGCGGGTACCGTCGGCAGCCCTGTCTCCAGCGACAGGGATTAGGGATAATGGGGCAGGATGGCGTTACCTGCCAGCCGGTTATCATACCGAAGCCGATATACTGGTCAACCGAAATGGAATTTCATGGTTTACAGTTGTATAAATAATATACTAAGCACTCTCTACCCGGATCACTGCGAGCTGTGCGGAGCGCCAGCCCGCAATGCTCTCTGCAGCCGCTGCCGCGACGCACTGCCTTTCAACTCTCCGCGCTGCCGGTACTGCGCCCTGCCCCTCCCCGCGGCCAGCCCCGTCGAGTGTTGCGGCGGCTGTAGCCGTTCACACCGGATCGAGCAGAGCGTAATCCCGTTGCGCTACGAGCCGCCGGTAGACCGGCTGATTGGTCCATTCAAGTTCAACGGCCGATTGAGGCACGGGCGCCTGCTCAGCGAACTTGTGCTGGAGGCGGTGGAACAGGCGGGGGGGCCGTTGCCGGAACGGCT
>JAPHTA010000260.1 GCA_026196475.1 Sedimenticola sp. | reverse complement strand
TTCGTGACTTTCATGTCCATGAAGCTACGGATGGCTGTTTCGTGCATGCGATTCATGGACTTGCGTCAGAACCGAAACAATTTATGGGACAGCAGTGATTCGCTTTGACTTTATCCGCAAGCACCCCGGGTAGATCTCGGAGAATGCGGGTAGCGCGGGAAATGGACTTGCCTTACAACGAAAACAATAAGCCCGTCAGGCTCTTGAATAAATTTACCTGGCGCTTCGCTGCCATCGCCGTCATATATATCCTGGCCACGATGAGCGGCCTGCTGCTCCAGATTCCCTCCAGCCACCTCTCTCCCTTCATGCCCGCGGCCGGTTTTGCCCTGGCCGCCATCCTGATGTGCGGCATCCGTTGCTGGCCCGGTATCTGGAGCGGTGCCTTTCTGGTCTATTTCTGGTTGGACAGCTCGATTGAAGGCGCTCTGGTGGCGGGGCTGCTGGCCACAACCGCCACCCTGCAGGCGATTATTGGAGCGCGGCTAACGCGTCCCTACCTGACAACGGATCAGCCACTTGCAGAAGAGAGGGACATCTGGCGTTTTCTCCTGCTGGGTGGCCCCGTCGCCTGCCTGTTTGCCTCCACCCTGAACAGCGTAATCCTTGAGTGGACCTCCCAGACCCCGGACCTCGACTTTCTGGCTCACTGGCTCTACCGATGGACAGGCGACACCCTGGGCGTGTTGCTTTTCACACCCATCACACTCATGGCCTGGCCCGGCAACGGACTGCTGGTACAACGCAAGTTTGGCGACGCTGCATTGCCTCTTGTTGTGTCCGTGCTGGTAATAACAGCAGCACATGCCGGCTTCGCCCGCTATGAAACCAGCCGGTCGCAAACAGAAATCTTTGATCTGATGAGCACGCTCTACGAGCGTGGTACCGATGCCCTGCCCTCCATTGTGGAACCCCTCCGAGGTGTGGAGCGTTTCTTCAGCGCCAGCGAGGATGTTTCAAAAGAAGAGTATGCGGTTTTCACACAATTCATTGTAAACCAGACGGGGATCGATTCGGTTGACTGGGCCCCACATGTTCCAGCGGTTGATCGCAGCAGGTTTGAAGAGGCACAACAGCGCCAGGGTCTTCCCGGCTTCCACATCTTTGAACTGGACGACAGGAATTCTCCGACCGCTGCGTCAGATCGAACCGAGTACTTCCCGGTTGCCATTACGGCCCCCCTGTCAGGAAACGAGAAACTTCTGGGGCTGGATCACGGATTCGAGGCGTCAAGAAAAAAGGCCATGATCCAGGCAGTGTCGAGTGGGGAGATGTACTCCGGCTGGTGTGACAGATGCTTGCTGCCCCGGGACAACAAGATGCTGGTGTTTCAACCGGTATTCCGACCCGGTTTCGACAACGAGGGAGCAGACGAAGCAGCCAGGCGCGCCTCAATTCGCGGTTTTGTTGTTGGGGAGGTGAATGCAACCGCGCTCTTCTCATCCCTGGCTGAATCCATGCAGAGACAGCACATCGCGTTCCGTATATCGGATATCACGCCGGGCGATGAACCCCGGTTGCTGCTGGGGGACCTGCCGGCTGCAACCGAGGCCTCCTGGGAGCGGAAACTGGCGTTCACGAACCGGGTTTTCCTGGTCGAGATGGACCCGGTTCATGGCTACTGGAATCCGGGGAATACCCTGGAGTCGCACCTGTTTCTGGTATTCTCGGTTATTACGGGCCTGTTGATCGTCTTTTCAATATTGAGTTCCTGGAGCCGGAGAGTGGCGGCGGAGACGCTCGTTGTTTCACGCACGGCCGAGCTGAAAAATGAGCTCAACTCCAGGCTGACCGCACAACGCGCCCTGCGCGAGAGAGAGAACGACCTGTCGATCACGCTGAACTCCATAGGCGACGCGGTTCTTTCAACGGACGTTAATGGCAACATCACCCGCATGAACCCCATAGCGGAACACCTGACCGGATGGTCCGCCTCGGAGGCGCTGAACAAACCAATCAGCGATGTATTCCGGATTATCAATGCCGAGACACGCAAACCCGCCCCGATCCCGGTCGACGATGTGCTTCGCACGGGCGAGATTCATGGACTGGCCAACCATACCGTGGTCATTGCTCGCAACGGCGACGAGTACCACATTGCCGACAGTGCGGCCCCGATCCGGGACGACAATGGAAACGTACGGGGTGTGGTCCTGGTGTTTCGTGATGTGGGCAAGGAGCGCGAGGCCGAGCAGGCACTTCTGGCCAGTGAAGAGAGGTACCGGACTCTGGTTAACTCAGCCCCGTTCGGAGTATTTGTGCAGTGCCGGGGAAAGTTCGTATTTGCCAACCCGAAGGTTATAGAGCTGCTTGGTGCGAACACCCTGGAGCAGCTGGTAGGCAAAGAGGTACTGGATTTCATTCATCCGGACAGCCGGAAGGCTGTCGGGGAACGTATTCGCAAACTCAACATCGAACGCAAACCGGTACCCGCGCAGCAGAGCACCTGGCTTCGTCTCGATGGATCTGAATTCAAGGGAGAGGCCACGGCAGTCCCCCATGTCCACGAAGACGAGCCGGGAGCACTGGTCATTCTCCAGGACGTTACCGCACGTAAAGAGGCGGAGACCCAGTTGATCAAGGCGAGAAAGGAAGCCGTAGAGGCCAATCGCGCCAAATCCGCATTCCTTGCCGCCATGAGTCATGAAATCCGCACCCCCATGAACGGCGTAATCGGGATGGTTGAAATTCTTTCGCAGAGCCGGCTATCCAGCCACCAGAAGGATATCGTGAATACTATCCGGAAATCCGCTAGCACCCTGCTCACCATCATTGATGACATCCTGGATTTTTCCAAGATTGAAGCTGGCAGGATGACGTTGGACAATGCCCCGGTATCGATCTCCGATATTGTCGAGGGGCTATGCAACTCCCTGGTGCCGGTAGCCGCGTCGAAAAACGTGGATCTGAGTCTCTTTGTATCCCCCGACATACCCGGGCGGTTGATGGCGGACGAACTGCGCCTGCGACAGCTGCTGTATAACCTGGTCGGAAACGCGATAAAGTTCTCCGCAGGCTCAGAAGAGCGCATGGGAGAGGTATCGGTACGGGTCGAGATCGCTACAACCGACCCGTTGAGCCTGGTTTTCCGCATCTCCGACAACGGCATTGGAATAAAGCCTGAAATCCTTGAAAACCTGTTCACGCCGTTTACCCAGGCGGAAGTATCAACCACCCGGCGCTTTGGTGGAAGCGGCCTGGGTCTTGCCATCTGTAAACGGCTGACCGATTTGATGAATGGGGAGGTGTGCGCGGAAAGCGTCTACGGCGAAGGCTCAGAATTCACGGTCACCCTCCCGTTCGACGTCACCGAAAAACAGCCGGTGGCTTCGGAAAAACATCTCATCGGCCTGGATTGCATCCTGGTTGAAGAAGCGAGGCTTCACACGGCGGACCTGGAAAGCTATCTGAAACATGACGGCGCCCGGGTTTCCATCGTTGAGTCCATAGACAGCGCGCTTAAGCTGGCGGAAACCCGGGAGTCCACGGTGGTTGTCCTGCGGTATATGGAACGCAAGGCATTACTGGACGAGGTAGCACTGGATTCGCCATCGAACGTGCGACACCTGGTTGTCACGCAGGGCCGCAGGCGCCGCGCCCGGGTGGAGAAAGAGAACCTGGTCACCCTTGACGGTAATTGCATACGCCGTCTGTCCCTTATGCGCGCGGTCGCCGTAGCGGCCGGTTTGGCCTCCCCCGAGATATTCTACAACCAGGACGAGGAGAGTGTCGTACTGGAAGACACAAAAAAGCTGCCAACGGTTGCCGAAGCCCGGGCCCAGGATCGCCTGATTCTCATCGCGGAAGACGATGATATCAACCAGCATGTGATTCTTCAGCAGCTTCGGCTGCTGGGATACGTCGGCGAGGTCGCCAGCAACGGTGCAGAGGCTTTGGCGTTGTGGAGGAGCGGCAACTACGCCCTCCTGCTGACAGATCTCCATATGCCAGAGATAGACGGTTACACCCTGGCCCAGACCATTCGCAGCGAAGAGCGGGAGCGTCGTATGCCGATCGTAGCCCTGACCGCCAATGCCTTGCGTGGAGAGCAAAACCGTGCCCGTTCAGTCGGTATGGATGCCTACCTTACCAAGCCTGTATCCCTGAAACTGCTCCGATCCACGCTCGAAAAGTGGCTTACCCCACCGGAGGCGGACACCGTAAACACCGGTTTTCTGCCGGATGATGCAGAACAGGAAGACATCCATTTGGTGGATATCAATGTGTTGAAGCAGTTGGTCGGTGATGAAAAAGAGACCCTCCAGGAGTTTCTTACCGAGTATCTTGATTCGGCAAGGACCCTGTCCGATAACATATTGTCCGCCTTCAAGGCTGATGACGTACGTCATGTCAGCGCCGTTGCGCACAAGCTGAAATCGTCATCCCGTTCAGTCGGGGCGCTGGCACTCGGTGACCTGTGTGCCGGTCTCGAAAACGCCGGAAAAGAGGGCGACAGGGAGTATATCCGTGAACACCTGAAGGAACTTGAGGAGACGTTGAATAAAATAGAGATAGAGATACGTGATCTTCTATCGGAGCAGGGCTGGAATACCAGGAGCAGGGAAAGATGAACATTCTACTCGTTGACGACGATACTTTCATGTTGAAGATCATCCACAGGCAACTGGCTAACCTTGGGTTTCATAAAATCACCGCCGTCGACAACTCCTCCACCGCGCTGGCCCTGCTGGAAGACGCCGGTAACAGTTTCGAGATACTGCTGCTGGATTTGCAAATGCCGGGGATCGATGGTGTGGAGTTCATCCGCCACCTCGATCGGCTTGAATACCCCGGCGGGGTCGTCCTGATCAGCGGGCAGGATGAAAGGATCCTGCTTACCGCCGAAAAACTGGCCAACTCACACAACCTTCGCGTGTTCGGTGCCCTGCATAAACCGGTTACCCCGGAACAACTGGACAAGGTGCTTCGCTACGTACCGGATAGCGCAAAGTTTCAATCCAGAAAAGTTTACGGACCCGAAGCGCTCCGCGAAGGACTGGCCCGGCGGGAATTGGTAAATTTCTACCAACCCCAGATTGATATCAGGTCCGGCCAATTCACCAGCGTCGAAACCCTGGTGCGCTGGCAACACCCGGAGGATGGACTGGTCTTTCCGGACCAGTTTATCGGCACTGCCGAAGACCATGGACTGATTGATGAACTGACCAACCAGGTGTTATCCAACGCCCTCGAACAAGCCAAGGCCTGCGAGAAGAAAGGGTGGAAGATACGCTTTTCTGTAAATATCTCCATGGATAACCTGGTTTCCCTGGATTTTGCCGATCGTGTCATAAATTCTGTCGAGTCTGTAAACATCCCGTTATCAGACATCGTACTCGAGGTGACCGAGAGTCGACTGATCAAGGATCGCCTGGCTCCCATGGACATACTCACCCGCATCAGGCTGAAGCATATCGGTCTCTCGATCGATGATTTCGGGACCGGGCACTCCTCGCTGGCCCAACTACGGGATATCCCGTTCGACGAACTGAAGATCGACAGGAGCTTTATCCATGGCGCACATAACCATAGTGCGTTGAGAGCGATTGTTGTGGCCAGCCTGGGCATGGCACAACAGTTGGGCATCCGAACCGTCGCCGAAGGTATCGAGGACATTGATGATCTCATGTTTCTTCAGGCCACCAGCTGCGATCTTGGGCAGGGTTACTTTATTGCGAGGCCGATGCCGGCGGAAGATCTCGAACAGTGGAGAAAAGATTGGCAAACCCGCCGGCGCGAGATATTCAGGCAATGACACTGCTGTCCCATTAAGAAATACGTTGGTTGTTTATAACCTACTGATTAAATATGTAAATATAGTTCACAGTCAGGCAATGTGACATAGAAAATCAGTTAGTGCGTCCCTTCTACCGTCAAGCGGCACCGAGGTCCCTTCGGGAGAAGGATAGGATGAGGGAATATTAATAATCAGTAAGTTAACTTTTATTATCCCC
>JAPHTA010000200.1 GCA_026196475.1 Sedimenticola sp. | reverse complement strand
TTGCCCTCGCTGCCGCGCGGTTCGTGCATCGCCTCGCCGGAGATGTCGGAAGCGCCGTCGAACTGCACCTTGGTGGCATTGTTGGTCGGCAGGGCCCCCACCTCGTTGATCACGTTCATCAGCACCTGGGTGCCGTAGGTCGGCAATCCCTGGCCGGTAACCGGGTTCTCGGCCAGGATCTTCTTCTTTTCGGTGACCGTCTGCATGAAGCGCTGCGGATCCTTCACCGACACGCCCTTGGTGCCGCGTACCGCGATTGCCTTCAGGTTCTTCGAACCCATTACGGTGCCGACTCCGGAACGTCCCGCCGCCCGGTGCAGGTCGTTGACGATACAGGCGTACATGACGCCCTGCTCGCCAGCCTGGCCGATGGCGGATATTTTCATCTGCGGATCCTGGTGCTTTGCATGCAGGATCTTGTCCGTATCCCAGACGCTCTTGCCCCAGATCTCGTCTGCCGGCAGCAGCTGTGCCTGGTCATCGTTGATGTACAGGTAGACCGGTTTCTCCGACTTGCCCTCGAAGATGATCATGTCCCACCCGGCGAACTTCAGCTCGGCGCCGAAGTAACCGCCGGAGTTGGAGCAGGCGATGGCGCCGGTCAGCGCCCCCTTGGTGACCACCGAGTAGCGCGCACCGGTGGATGAGGCGGTGCCGGTCAACGGACCGGTGGCGAAGATCAGCTTGTTGTCCGGGGACAGCGGATCCACCTTGGGGTCGACCTCCTCCACCAGGTACTTGGAACCGAGGCCGCGCTGGCCCAGGTAGTCCGCCGCCCACTCCATGTTGAGGGGTTCCGGGGTACAGGTGCCCTTGCTCAGGTTTACGCGAAGTATCTTTTTCTGCCAGCCCATGTCTTGCCTCCTTGATCAGGCTTGCGCCGCGGCTTGGTTGTCGGTTCGGGAGGCCCAGGCACGCATCTTGTCGTACCCGGTGCTCTCGGCATCGATGTAGGTGATGGCCTGGGTCGGACAGGCCTTGGCGCAGGCGGGATCACCGCCACAGAGATCGCACTTCGTCACCTTGCCGGTGGCGGTGTTGTAGTTGATGGTGCCGAACGGGCAGGCGATGGTGCAGACCTTGCAACCGACACAGAGTCCGTCATTGACCATCTTGGCACCGGTGGCCGCATCCAGGCTGATCGCCTCGGTGGGACAGGCACTCTTGCACCACGCCTCGTCACACTGGGTGCAGGTATAGGGGACAAAACGCCCCTCTGTATGAAAGGTAAAAACCTTGATGCGGGATTTTGCGGGATTGAAATTGCCTTCATGCTCGTAGGAACAGGCCATTTCACACTGTAGACAGCCTGTACACTTGTCCGGTGCGATATAGAGTGACCTCTGCATCGTTGCCTCCTCTGCTGATTTTGATAGCTGTATCTGCTTCGACTTCTTTGGTTTGAAAAAATATTGATCGAATCCGGCCCGGGGTTGAGAGACTGACAAGCCGCGCAAGTGGAATCTCCCGCTGTACTCCGCCTTGCACCAACGGATCAGGGAGCGGACCGGATCGACGGTTTATTATTGTTTCTGCCTGATATCCGTAATGCCTCCTTGCGCTCTCTCCCTGTAACCGGGCGAATCTTTCCGCTGTCAACGAAATATAGAAGAAAGCCGGACAAATGGCGAGCACCGAAGGTTTCCAAGTTACTTATTTCGTTATGTTTTTTAAAGCATATCGCATCGCTATCACGACCTTGAACAGAGCCGGATAGAGCAGATCGCTGCCACCGGTTGCGATACGGTTTTTAAATTCAGTTGTTGTCAATCCGTCGTTATGTGTTATAAAGCATAACGATATCCAAGACCCGCGAAAGAGGGATCGAAGAAGCCCTCCCGCCCCAACACTGAAGGCAAGGATCAAAAATCATGTTCAGATTCACACGCATACTGTTCGCCCTCATACTGCTCTGGGCTACGGTCTTTGCCGCCCACGCCGCTCCGCTGCGCATGGCGACAACCACCAGCACCCAGAACTCGGGACTTCTCGACCTGCTGCTTCCCGCCTTCCAGAAAAAGAGCGGTATCGAGGTACACGTGATCGCGGTGGGGACAGGTAAGGCGTTGAAGATGGGTCGCGACGGCGACGTGGACGTGGTGATGGTGCATGCGGAGAGTGCCGAGAAAAAGTTCGTTGAGGAAGGCTACGGTGTTGATCGCATCCAGTTCATGTACAACGACTTCGTGCTGGTTGGGCCGAAGAGCGACCCGGCCGGGATAAAGGGAGAAAAATCCGTTACCGATGCTCTTGCGGCCATCAACAAACAACCGATCAAGTTCGTCTCCCGCGGCGATGACTCCGGCACCCACAAGAAAGAGCGCTCGTTATGGGCGGCGGCGGATATCCAGCCTGCCGGGAGCTGGTACATCGAGGCCGGCCAGGGCATGGGCAAGGTGTTGCAGATGGCCAGCGAGCTTGATGCCTACACCCTGACCGACCGCGGCACCTGGCTCGCCTACAAGGACAAGCTGGACATGGCGCTGCTGAACGCCGGGGATGTCAAGCTGAGCAACCCCTACGGCATTATCGCGGTGGACCCGAAAAGACACGCCGACACCAACTATGCCGACGCCAAACAGCTGATCGACTGGATCGGCTCCCAGGAGGCACAACAGCTGATCAAGGATTACCGTCTGCACGGTGAACCCCTGTTCATCCCCCTCCTCCTGAACTAGCCGTTCCACGAGGGAGCGGCCTGGCGGCCGCTCTCCGGCGATCCCCGGGAAACGGATGGCCCCGGATCGGGGCAGACTGTAGGATAGCGCCCCACGGATCCCCGACAAGGGGCTCCCGGTTTCGCAGACAGACAGGCATCAATGGAAACACTCAGCGCGGCAACCTACCAGGCGGTATACCTGTTGTTCACCGGCGACCCGGCACTCTGGACCATCATCGGGATCTCCTTCAGCGTCTCGCTGCGAGCCATCGTCTATGCCACCCCGCTGGCCCTGTTGACCGCCTTCGCCCTGGCCTATCTCCGTTTTCCCGGCCGGCGCCTTCTGGTCTCCATATTCAACACCGCGCTATCGATCCCCGCGGTGGTGGTGGGCCTGACCCTCTATATCCTGCTCTCCAAGGCCGGCCCGCTGGGCGAGTGGCGACTGCTGTTCACCCAGGAGGCGATGATCATGGGCCAGTTCTGCCTCTGTTTTCCCCTGCTGGTGGCGATGAGCCACGCCGCCCTGCAGTCCTCCGATCGACGCGCCTGGGAGACCGCCCTCACCCTGGGTGCCAGCCCGCTGCGCGCCTTCCTGACCCTGCTACACGAGAACCGGTTCGGCCTGGTGGGTGCCATCGTGGCCGGTTTCGGACGCATTATCGCCGAGGTCGGAAGCTCCATGATGCTGGGTGGCAACATCCTCAACTACACCCGCAACATACCCACCGCCATCGCCCTGGAGACCAGCAAGGGCAGCTTCGCGGAAGGTATCGCCCTGGGACTGGTTCTTCTGGTGATGGCGCTGGTTCTGAACATCCTGCTCGGCCAGATGCAGGGCAAGGGGGAGGTGATCCAGTGACCTCCCCCTTGCCCTGGCTTTCGCTGCAGCAGCTTTACTTCCGGCGCGACGAACGCACCATCCTGCGTGACATATCACTCGATTTCCGTGAGACCGAGCTGATCCTGCTGACCGGTCAGAACGGCTCCGGCAAGACCACGCTGCTGCGCATCCTGTCCGGGCTGCTCAAACCGCAACAGGCGCGCCTGGTGCTAGAGGGCAGAGCACTCAGCTGGCGGCGCAGCCGTCCTCTCCTGCGACGGGATATCTGCTACCTGCACCAGCAGCCCTACCTGTTCGACAGCTCGGTGGAGGAGAATATTGCCTACGGCCTGCGCCGCCAGCGCCTGCCCCGGAAGGTCATTCAGGATAAGGTGAACCAGGCACTGCAACTGATATCGCTGCAGCACCTGGCCGGGCGCAACAGCCGCGAGCTGTCAGGTGGAGAAAAGCAGCGCGTGGCAATCGCCCGTGCCTGGGTGCTCTCCCCGCGCCTGATGCTGCTGGATGAGCCAGTGGCCAGCCTGGACAAGCGCTCACGCAGCCGCACCTACGAGCTGATGTCGGAACTGCAGCAGCAGGGGATCAGCGTCATCTACACCAGCCATGAACCGCAGCTCGGTAATCTGCGGCTGAGCCGGCACATCCACCTCTACCAGGGCGAGCTGAGCCACAAGCCGCTGGCCCAACCCTCCACCCCGGACCAACCCCGAGAGTCGTCCCGGGCCGGGGCCGGGAGTGGATAAGCAGAGACAGGGCGGAACCGGCCATTGCCCTTCGCCTCCTGCTTCCGGTAGTTTATCCTTCCACTAATACCAACCCGGAACCGTAACCGATCATCATGAACGACGAAAACCGTACCAGCGACTGCTGCATGGATGCCAGCGACGCCTCCGTCTCGGCATTGGACGCACTGCGCCTGATCCGTGAAAACACCCGACCGGTAACCGGCACCGAAGCGGCGCCCCTGCGCAGCGCGCTGGGCCGTATATTGGCCGCCCCGATCACCTCGCCCATAGATGTCCCGGCCTACCGCAACTCGGCCATGGACGGTTACGCGATTCATGGCAAGGATATCCCAAGGGAAGGCCAGTGCCGCCTGCCGGTAGCAGGCAGCGCGTTCGCCGGCAAGCCCTACCCCGGGTCCCTGGAGCAGGGCCAGTGTATCCGCATCATGACCGGGGCCAAGATGCCAGCTGGTGCCGATACCGTGATCATGCAGGAGTGGGTCGAGCGCCAGGGTAACGAGGCGCTGATCGACAACCGTACCAAACCCGGTGCCAACGTGCGCCAGGCCGGCGAGGATATCCAGTCAGGCTCGGTGATCCTGGAGGCCGGTAGCGAGATCGGACCGGCGCAGCTCGGTCTGCTCGCCTCCCTCGGTATTGCCGAGGTTCAGGTACGCCGCCGGGTCCGGGTCGCCTTCTTCTCCAGTGGTGACGAGATCCGCAGCATCGGGCAACCCCTGGAGGAGGGCCAGATCTACGACAGCAACCGCTACACCCTGTACGGCATGCTGCGGGAGATCGGTGCCGAGGTGATCGATATGGGCGTCATCCCGGACCGGGTGGAAGCGATTGAGGGGGCGATCCGGGAGGCGGCGAACGAGGCGGATCTGGTCCTCACCTCCGGCGGCATCTCGGTAGGCGAGGCGGACTTCATCGCCGAGGCGATCCACAAGCTGGGCCGGGTGCACTTCGCCAAGGTGGCGATCAAACCGGGGCGTCCGCTCACCTTTGCCCATATCGACGATGCCTGCTTCTTCGGCCTGCCGGGTAACCCGGTGGCGGTGATGATCACCTTCCTGCAGTTTGCCCGTCCGGCTATCCTGCGTATGCAGGGACGCCGACCGCGACTCGAACCCACGCTGAAGGTCAAGGCCGGCAGTGCATTCCGCAAGCTGCCAGGGCGTACAGAGTACCAGCGCGGCATACTCTCCCTGGATAACAACGGCGAGCTGGTGGTCAACAGCTCCGGCAGACAGGGCTCCGGCGTGCTCAGCTCAATGAGCAATGGCAACTGCTTCATCCTGCTGGACGATACCAGCGAGAGCATCCGGCCTGGAGAGTGGGTCGAGGTACAGCCGTTCGAGCTGCTGCGCCGCTGAACCGGCGGCTCAATCCGGCACCTGGTTACCCACAAAGCTTAGCCAGGTTCGAATACTGTTTTTCTGACTGTAGCTGAGTCTGATGGGTAGTCAGGATCCGGTAACGGTTTCTCCCAGAACAGGGCCCGGCCCATGACCGGATCCAGCTCATAGCCACTGAAGCCCAGGTCACGGTAGGCCTCCCGGGCCGGTTTATTGCCCTCCAGTACCTCCAGGGTCAGCTTGCAGCAACCGCGCTCGCGGGCGATCCGCTCCACCTCCAGCAACATTTTCCGGGCCACCCCCTGGCGTCGGTACTCCGGCACCACCACCACGTCATGAATATTCAGCAACGGTTGGCAACGGAAGGTGGAGAACCCCTCGAAACAGTTCACCAGGCCGACCGGACGCTCCCGGTCGAATGCCAGCACCGCCACCAGGTCCCGACGTTGCCGTAGCGCGGCCACCAGGCCGTTTCGGGTGGTCTCCGGCAACCCTTTTCCGCCGCCCATCGGGTCCCGGGCATAGGCATCCAGCAGTGCCACCAGCGCCGTGGCATGCTCCGCCCGCTCCAGATCGACGGGTTGAATAGTGATCATATCTCTTCTCCTGTTGAGTTAACCGGCCATTGACTCACACGGAACGCCCATCAGGACAGGAACAGCCGCTCCACCGAGGCCTGCGGTATCGGCTTGCTAAAGTAGTAGCCCTGGGCAAAATCACACTGCTCAGCCTGCAGTATGGCCAGCTGCTCGGCAGTCTCGACCCCCTCCGCGATCACCTTCAGACCCAGGCTCCTGGCCATCGACAGGGTGGCCACGATCAGCTCCCTGTCATCCTTGTCGCTGGTGATATCACGCACAAAACTGCTATCGATCTTGATAGTGTCGAACGGGTAGTGGCGCAGGTAGCTGAGAGACGAGTAGCCGGTACCGAAATCGTCCATGGAGATGGAGACCCCCAGCTCACGCAGGCTGTTCATCAGCTCCACCGCGTTGATCCTTTCACTCAATAAAACGTTCTCGGTCACCTCGATTTCCAGGGAAGAGCCGGGCAGGTCGTACTCCTCCAGGACCCGACGGACCAGCTGCAGGAAACCCCGGTCCTTGAACTGAACCGGCGACACGTTGACCGCCATGCGGAAACTGTGCCCCTTGCGCTCGTACCATTTCCGTGCCTGTTTTACCGCTTCGCGCAGAACGAACTCGCCCACCTCCACAATGCGGCCGGTGCGCTCCGCGATCTCGATGAACTCCACCGGGGAGACCTGCCCCAGTTTCGGGTTGTTCCAGCGCAGCAGGGCCTCCGCAGCGACCAGTTGCTGGCTATGTATGTTGACGATCGGCTGGTAGAGCAGGTGGAACTCTCCCTTCTGCAGAGCGGTATGCATCTGCTCCTCGAGCTCGACCCGACGTGCCACATCCTTGTTCATGGCTTCGGTATAGAAATGGAACGCGTTGCGCCCCAGCGACTTGGAGTGATACATGGCAGTATCGGCATTGCGCAGCAGGATCTTGGCGCTATCGCCGTCGTCCGGATAGATGGAGATGCCGATACTGGTGGTCAGCAGTACCTCCCGGCCGGCGAGACGAAACACAGTACGGAAAGCAGCGAGAATCTTCTCCGCTACCTTGGCCGCATCCTCCCGCTGTTGCAAGTCGGATAACAGGACGATGAATTCGTCACCACCCAGCCGCCCGACCGTATCCTCCTCCCGGACCGACCAGCGGACCCGCTGCGCCGCCTCGACGATGACCTGGTCACCCACCTCGTGGCCCAGGGTGTCGTTGACCTTCTTGAAATCATCCAGGTCGAGGAACAGTACTGCAGCCAACTGATCCTCACGCTGTGCAACCCGTAGAATCTGGCTCAGGCGGTCCAGCGCCAGGAACCGATTCGGCAGTCCGGTCAGGCTGTCGTAGTGTGCCTGGTGCAGGATCTTCTGCTCCTGCAACTTGCGCCAGGTGACGTCCTCCTTCACCGCCAGGTAGTTCCGAATGGCGCCCTGGCTGTCGAATATAGGTGATATGTGGGCATACTCCCAGAACAGGGAGCCGTCCTTGCGCCGGTTCTGGAACTCGCCCTTCCAGGCGCGACCGGCGCTGATGCTCTGCCACAGATCCTGGTAGGTGGACTGCGGGGTGTTACCGGAACCGAGCACCCGGGTATGCTGCCCCTTGACCTCCCCGGCGGTGTAGCCGGAGGTGCGTTCGAACCCACGGTTGGCATACTCGATAATCCCTTCCGGGGTGGTGATCACCACTGACACCGGGCTCTGCTCCACCGCCTGGGAAAGGGTACGGATGGTCTCCTCGGTACGCTTGTGTTCGGAGATATCCGGATAGGTGAAGATGCTGGCGATCAGTTCACCGTTATCTCCGTAGATGGGCGAAGCGTGCCCCAACACCTGGGTCTCTCCACCGTCGTCACGGCGAATCACCATTTCACGGTTGCGGGTGGTCTCCTGCCGCTGCATCGCCTTGACCAGGGGGGTATCGGCAATCGGGATCAGCGAGCCGTCGGGATTGAACATCTGCCAGCTGCGCACGCCCGGCTCCTGCAGCTCCCCTGCCACGAAATGAAGCTTCTGTTGCCGGGACAGGTCGACCCCGGTGATTCGCTGCGCCTCCCGGTTGGCCAGCGTGACCACCCAGTCGGTCTCGTTTCCCTCACCCAGGGTGATGGCAAACGGTGCCTGGTCGATCACCGCCCGCAGCAGGGCGTTGGTATGTCGCAGTCCCTGCTCTGCCCGACGCCGTTCCGAGATATCGCGCAACACCGTAATCCGCACCTGTCGCCCCTGGTACTGCATGGAGCTGCCGCGGATCTCTGCCGGAAAGACGCTGCCGTCCTTGCGTTGTGCCTGTGCCAGGTAAGGTTCGGTAAAGCCTGCCTGCATGTGCTTCCTGACCAGCGCTTTGGACGTCCCGGCAATCCATTCAAGGATGGAACGACCGATCGCCTCATCCCGGGTGTAGCCAAACAACTTTTCGGCGGTCAAATTCTGTCCCAGGCAGGTTCCATCCTCCAACAGGAAGATCGCCTCGAACGAGGCATCAGACAGGACCCGCAGATACTCCTCGCTCTCACGCAACGCCCTCTGCGACGCCAGCTTGTCGGTAAGATCATGGGCGATCCCGAATACCAGTCCATCGGCCAGCGGCACCACGCTCAGCTGGGTGGTCCGTTCGCTGCCATCCGGACGCTGGTAGACCACCTCGCCCATATCGATGGTCTCCTCCGCCGTCCGGGCCTGTCGCCGTCGCTGCTCCGCACCCCGGGGAGAGACTTCGCTGGTGGATAGCCTCAACAACTGCTCCAGGCTGCGGCCGGTCAGGCGCTGCGCCGCCCGGTTGGCGTCCAGGTAGCGCCCGGTCTCCGTATCAAGCAGGAAGATGGCATCATGGGACTGGGCAAACAGGGAGCGGAAACGGGCATCGCTGTCCGCCTGGGCCTGCTGTGCCTGGATCCGGGCCGAGATATCGTTAAAGGTGACGACAGCCCCCACCACATGCCCCTCCTTGCGCATCGGGTAGGCCCGGTACTCCACCGAAATGCAGTGACCGGCCTGGCTGCAGAACCGCTCATGCTCCCGGTGGATCCTCTTGTCCTGGCTCACCGCCTGGCTGATCGGGCTCTCCCCCGGTTGGTAGGGGGTTCCATCCGCCCGGCGTGGATTGACAATTTCGTGAAAATGGCGACCCAGCAGATCCTGGTTGATCTCGTAGCCCAGGATTTCGATACAGGCGTTGTTGAAAAAGGTGCAGCGGCCGTCGGTATCGATGCCGAAGATACCCGCACCGGAGGAGGCAAGAAGCAGTTCCACGTGCTGGTGGGAATCGAAAAGCTCCCGCGTCCTCTCCTGGACCTCAAGCTCGAGTTCTTCCTTGGCCTCACGCAGGGCCGCCTGGGCAGCCTCCCAGCGCTTGCCGGCACTGTTGACAAAGGCCAGGCCAAACCCGGCAATGGAGATAAGGATCAGGGCGGTGGTGGCAATAATGGCGTAGGAACGTGTCGCCACGCTGTCGAGTACCGACTGCCGGTCACGCAACGCGATCAGGCTCCAGCCGGACTCCAGGGGTACGCTGAAGGCGAGATCGGAACGTCCCTGCTCTGATATTTCATGGTGCCGGACATCCAGCGCCCGACGTCCCGACAAGGTGCTCCAGACCCGGCTCACCCCGGGCCTGTCCGCCAGTTCAACCCCACCCCATTCGTCAGTCGCCTGCTGCCGCTGATCACTGCGCGCGATCAACTCTCCCATCCGGTCCAGCAGCAACAGCTCATCAAAGACATCCACTTCAATCTGGCCGATCAGGTGAGAGAGTCTTTGCAGGTGGTAGACGCCACCAAGATGGGCCCTGATCGATCCATCCTCACCCAGGATCGGCGTATTGATCGCAACCGCAGGTATCCCGTCGGCACCCAGATAGCTGTCCGAGAGCACCGTCGCCCTCTGGCGCTGGGTCTCCTGGAAATAGTCCCGGTCACGCATGTTGTACTTCCTGATCTGGCGCTGCACCGAGTAGGGCTCGGCCAGGTAGTGATCGCCACCGGAGGTCAACATGAACAGCACCGAAAAGGAGCCTTGCTGCTTGAGATACTCTCCCAGGATTCTGCGCTTGTGACGCTCCATATCCTGGGGAACACCGCCGATCGAGCGGTCGATGGCCTGCGCCTGCGACAGGTTTTGGAACTGCGGTAAAGAGGCCAGCAGGCGGAGGTCACCGGCGGCATTCCCGACCTCCCGGTCGAGCGACCTGGCCAGGGATCTGGCCAGCGGCAGGGTCTGGTTTTTCCAGTTCTCCAGCGCACCCTGCTGAAGGGCGCTGGTCAGGTAGACGGCCACCACCAGGACGGTGAATACCGCCGTGGCGCAACCGATCAGGATCAGCCATTTGAGGGAGGTCAGCTGGGCGCCCGGCGGAAGGGCGGTCTTTTCATCGCGCATAGATCAAGGCATGTCTGTCCAGTTAACGGGAACAACGCAACCGTTTATCCTCCAGCGACCGGAACTATTATTGTTGTGATAGTCGTAACGGGAACCTTCCTGCCCCCGCCCAGCCACTGCAAGCCGCCCCCCGACAGCTCGACAAAAGTTACAGCAGACTAACACGTTTCATATATAAGCGCTTCAAAAAAAAGAGAATTAGAGCATATCCTGAGAAAACAGTTGAAGCAGATACCTTCTCAACTCCAGAGTGGACAAGCGGGGCACCATGAGCCCGAATAGCCCCTGTAAGTACATGGTAAACGTCTCTTTACCAGATGGTAGGATGCGGCCATTTTGAAAACCTCCGGAGACACCTATGGCACTCATTCGCTGGATTCTTGGCCGCCTGATACTGCTGATTGACTATCTCACCTCCCCCCGGGGGATCGAGCGACCGGCCGGGGAGCAGGCGCTGCTGGACCAGGAGACAGGGCAGCTCGCGCTTTACCAGTTTCAGGCCTGCCCCTTTTGCGTCAAGGTGCGCCGCTTCCTCAAGCGCAACTCCCTGAATATCGAGACCCGGGATGCACGGCGGGACCCCCGCTACCGGCAGGAGATGCTGGAACAGGCGGGTCAGGTCAAGGTGCCCTGCCTGCGCATCGCCGGTCCACAGGGTGAGGTGCGCTGGCTGTTCGAATCCGACGAGATCATCCAATACCTGGAGTCACGCTTTCTGCAGCCGGAGAGGGTCAGCCCTCAGTCGGTCTCCGGGGATTGACGGAGGCCCAGTATCCGGCCCAGGACAGGCTCGCTGTCCCACTCCCGTTCACCCAGTGCCCGGTACACCACCCTCCCCTCGCCATCGATCACGAATGTGGCGGGAATGCCCGAGAACGGCCAGGCCTGGGCGGCCTCGCCACTCTCGTCCAGGAGGACCGGAAAGGTCACCGGATTGCGTTCCAGGAATCGGGCCAGCATCTGTGGATCATCCTGGGTGGCGACCGCCAGCAACTGCACACCATGGGGTTGCAGCCGCTGCCAGGCCCTTTCCAGCGCGGGCATTTCGCGTCGGCAGGGTGCACACCAGGTGGCCCAGAAATTGAGTACCACCACCCGTCCGCGCAGTGCCTGCAGGTCAATCTCATTCCCCTGCTGATCCGGCAGACGCATTGCTGGCGCCTGGTGCTCCTGCACAAGCGGCTGCAGCAGCAGATCGATATCAAGCCTTTCCGCTGCATGGGTAGACGGCAAGAAAACAGCCAGAAACAGGGCGGCTAGCAAGGCGACCGCGAGCCGACCTGATTCCGGTGGCTGCGTGGAGCGGCGTCGCGGGGACAAGAGGGTGGGATCAGGGCTCATCATTGCCGCGGTCTAGTTGTCATTGGGCGGGTTCAGCCACAGCCGTTGGTCCCGCTCACGCAGCTTCCTCGCCTTCTCCCTGGCCCGCTCCAGGCTCCATTCAAGGTGATACTCACCTCCCCGCTTGACCCAGAACTCGTCCGCAGCGATCACCGACCGGTTTTCACTCAAGCGTCCCTCGACCCGCACCATCTCCAGAATGAAGCCCAGCTTGGTGTGCCAGTCCATGTTGGTGATGAAGAAGTAGCGCCCGTCCTCCTGCATCACCACGAAGTCACGCTCCAGCATGACGTGCGGATCGTCCTTGTCCGAGGGGCAGAGTTTCCCCTTGGTGGCGCACTTGAGACCTGTCAGTCGACCCTCCACACTGTCCGCCCACGACACCGCCGGTACCACCAGAAGCGGCAACATAGAGAGAAAAAGCAGCAGGGCTGGAAAGTTCTTCACGTGCTTCATAGGTCCTCGTCCGGTGCTGTAATCCTTACGACTGGTTGCCGATACGGTCGGCCACCCGGAGACAGATCGCTTTACGGCATCTACTTACAGGACCAGAATATCATGACTATTCTTTCACGGGCCCGACAATTACCCCAATAAACACAGCGTTATGCGGGATGCAGCCAGACTCTCGATCTTACATAATGAGGCCCGGTTTTGAGCCACAACCCTCAGAGTGAGTCGCCGTATGACAACACCCCACATCCAGACCGCCATTCCACAACGACGCTACCAGCTGGGCTCCTTCGTGGTAAATATCCTCAGCGATATCAAGAGTGATGACCCGGTGGACTACCACTACATCATGGCCCTGATTGACGAAGGCGAACAGCAGCCCTGCCTCTACGTCACGGCCGAGCTGAACCCCCCATCCGAGCGCCGACAGGGCCGCTACCGGATCCGGGTCCTGCTGGAGGACCAGGAGAAGGTGATGGGCTCGGCCGACGAGTGGGAGGATATCGAAAACTTCTCCCTTTTCAGCATGGGTATCGCGGCCAAGCTCTACCAGTTGAGCGATGAGGAGCCCAAACGCCTGGATTGACCCGCCTCAGGCCCGGGGCGGCTGGTAGTGGGGCAGCTTCAGTCCGAACAGGATCGCCGCCGAACGGAGTCCGAACCCGACCGCGAAGGCGCCCACCGTGGCAGCCGTCTCGCCCAGTGCCAACCCGTCCAGAAGCAGGTAGGTGGAAGCCCCCGCCACCGCCGCGGTGACATAGAGTTCACGGGATGAAAGCACCAGGGACTCGGCGCACAGCACATCCCGAATGATTCCGCCGAAGGTGGCACTCATCACCCCCATGCTGACCGCGATCAGCGGCGGCGCTCCCTGCTGCAGCGCCAGCGCGGTTCCGGTGATACTGAAGGTGGCCAGGCCGATCGCGTCCATCCAGATCAGGGCCCGGTAACGCGATGATAGAAAGGGCGCGGCGAAATAGGTGGCCACCGAGGCGACAAGACAGATGGTCACGATGTGCGGCTGCCCGACCCAGTTCACCGGAGTGAGGCCGAGCAGCAGGTCCCGCAGGGTCCCACCCCCCAGGCCGGTGACCGCGCCGATCAGCAGAAAACCCAGGATATCCATCTCCTTGCGAGCCGCCTCCAGGGAACCGGAAACGGCAAACACCGCGATTCCGAAAAGCCCCGCCCAGTGGATGATGCCGCTGATATCAAAGCCATTCATATTCTGGACCCTGTCGCCGCGCCGGAGCATACGGCTGTTCCCGCACGCCGCTCTCCCGGGCCTGCGGGAGAACGGCCTGCCGGGTCAGATCCGCTCGAACGCCGCGGCAATTCCCTGTCCGCCACCGATACACATGGTGACCAGTGCGTAGCGACCGCCGGTTCGCTGCAACTCATGCAGCGCCTTGGTGGTGACGATGCTGCCAGTAGCTCCGATCGGATGGCCCAGCGAGATCCCACTCCCATTGGGATTGGTCTTCTCCATAGGCAGGTCGAGATCGCGGCACACCGCGATGGCCTGAGCGGCAAACGCCTCGTTTACCTCCAGCACGTCAAAATCGGCCACTTTCAGCCCGGTGCGATCCAGCAGACGCTTCACTGCCGGCACCGGCCCTATTCCCATGTAGGCCGGCTCGCAGCCGGCGTGGGAGTAGCCCACCAGCCGCGCCAGGGGCTTCAGCCCCTTGGCCTGGGCATACTCCGCAGTGGCCAGCACGACGGCCGAGGCGGCATCGTTGATGCCGGAGGCGTTGGCCGCCGTCACCGTGCCGTCCTTCTTGAATACCGGACGCAGTTTCGCCATCCCCTCCATGCTGGCATCGGCCCGGAAATGCTCGTCGCGCTCGAACAGGGTGCTCCCCTTGCGCCCCTTCACTTCCACCGGCACGATCTGGCTGTCGAAATGGCCGTTCTCCCAGGCCTGGGCCGCGCGCCGGTGTGACTCCACCGCCAGGGCATCCTGCTCCTCCCGGCTGATGCCCCACTTCTCGGCAATATTCTCTGCCGTCACCCCCATGTGGACTCCCTCGAACGGGTCGGTGAGCGCCCCCACCATCATATCCACCACCTTGGCATCGCTCATGCGCGCACCCCAGCGCAGGGCGGGATTGAGATAGCCGGAACGGCTCATGTTCTCGGCACCGCCAGCCACCGCCACTTCGCAGTGCCCGGTCTCGATCTGCTGCACCGCCGAGACGATCGCCTGCAGGCCGCTGCCGCAGAGCCGGTTAAGGGTGAATGCCGGGGTCTCCACCGGCAGGCCGGCGGTCACCGAGGCGTAGCGCGAGAGATACATATCGCGCGGCTCGGTATGGATCACGTGGCCCATCACGGTGTGTCCCACGTCGGAGGCATCGATCGCGGCACGGGAAACCGCGGCACGCACCACGGTCGCCGCCAGGTCAACCACCGGGACCGACTGCAAACCACCGCCATAATCACCTACCGGTGTGCGTACTGCACTCAGTACCACGATATCTCTGTTCAAGCTCATAACGAATTCCTTGGATCTGAAAGGGAAGATCGCCCCGGGAGACGGGACATCACCTGTCCTGCTGCGGGAGAGGTCCTGGACAGGAAGCTACTGTAGCGGTGCTCGAATGGCCATTGCAAGTGTCACCACCTGACTTTGGTGCGGGATGCAGAGTACCGACGCGGGCAAGTCAACGCCCATCCGGGAACGGATCAGGCGGAATACTTTAGCTGGCGTTGTCGCAGCCAGGATCCAGCCAGGGCAAACGGTACGCCGAGCAGGAACAGCAGCACCCCCGTCAGGGTCAGGCCCCCGACACCCAGGGATTGAACAAACGATATGCCACCACCGATCAAGGCGGCAAGGGCGGCATGCAGATAGAGTCGCTCGGATGCGACCCAGGCAGCCACGTAGCCGCCCCCGGCCATTGTCAGGAGAAGCAGCAACAGACCGCACAGGTAGAGCAGTCCCTGGGCCAGCCACTCCAACCCCGGGAAGTGCCTGGTGAAGATCAGCTGGCCGACGGCGATCGCCACGAACAGCAGCTGCATCAGCAGGCCGAGAACCAGGATGGTGAGGCTGCCTGAAAGCAGTGCCTTCACGCTGATGATCGATCGACTGGCGGACATTGGAAACCTGTCTTTCCGAAAGGGTGTCGGGTTGACACAAGGTAGGGGATCACCCTGCCCCGCACATTGATCCAGCTCAACCGGTACCCCTCCTCTGTCTGCCGGATCACATGCAGCGCATATGTGCCGGTCCCTGGCAGGCAATAATACGAGGGCTCCAGAGGCTCTTGATATAGGCCACCAGCTGACGCGCCTCGGCCTGGCTCAATAACCCCTTGCGCGGGGGCATCCTATCGGTCCGCCGGAGGCCTTCCATTATTGTTTCGACAAGCTGCTCATCGCTATGGTGCCAGGCGTGGGATGTCTCATCCAACGGCATGGCTGCCAGGTAACCGGGAGCCCTGATGGTGGGCGGAATCGGCGCTTCCCCTGCCCCTCGCTCACCATGGCAGGCGACGCAGTGCTGGCTGTACAGCCGCTCTCCCGCGGCAACCGAGGCCGGGTCGGGAGGTTGTCCTGTCTCCCCGTTCGCCGCCAGCGAAGCCAACCAGAGTAACCCCCAGAGTCCGGTCCGTTTCATGACTTGCGCCCCCGGTTACCGGAAATGCCCCTCGGATTGCTGCAGCAGGGCGGCTCCGGGACGTTGGCATTCTCACGCGCGTTCCGGTCCAGGTACTGGAACCAGGCCCCCTTCTGCCTCGCCCACCAGCCGCCAGAGGCGGGGAAACCCAACGCCTCCAGGTTCTGTAGCAGGGTGTGATAGTCGACCCGGGTCTGATCGTAGGTAATCCGCACACGGCGTTTTGCAGGGTAGCACTCCACCCCCCCCACTCCGGTGATCTCTCCAAGCTGTTCGCGCAGTTTCATGCCGTCCGCTTCATGCGCCAGCCCCGGCACATTGATCCAGTGCCGGGTGTCCCAGGCACCCCGCATTCTGATGAATTGATCTCTGCTCATAACGGTTCCTCCGGGTCTCGCAGGTACGCAGCTATCGCTTTCAGGTCTGACTCGGTCAGTTTCCCGGTACTGTTCTCGATCACGTGCCCCATGCTCCCGCCCAGGAAATCGCCATCCGGCTTCATGCCTGTCTGCAGGGCAAACACGATATCTGCCTCGCTCCAGCGCGAAAAGCCCGGATCTTCCGGCGTGATCGGCGGTACCGATTCACCCTCGGGTCCCTCCGGGTTGCCTGCCAGGTGGGCCTCCTGCTCCAGTCCGCCGAGCAGGTTCCTCGGCGTGTGGCACTCTCCGCAATGTCCCGGACCGCGGACAATGTAGCGGCCGCGCATCCAGGCTTCGCTCTTCTCCGTACGCACATCCAGATCCGGCGGGGGGTTCAGATTGAGCCACTTCCAGGGGCCCAGCAGAGCCCGGATATTGAAGGGAAAAGCCAGCTCATGTTCAGTAGACGGGGCATCCACCGGTTCCACACTGTCCAGGTAGGCCTTCAGGTCCAGCAGATCCTGCCTCGACATGGCACGGTACGAAACGTACGGAAATGCCGGATAGTAGTGGCTTCCATCCGGCGCCCGTCCCTCGGTCATTGCCCGGATAAAGTCCTTATCACTCCATTCACCGATACCCGTCTCCGGGTGGGGCGTAATATTCGGTGTGATGAAGGTGCCGAACGGCGTCTCCATGGACCGACCACCGGCCAGAGCCTCCCCCCCGTCCCGGGTATGACAGGAGCTGCACCCTCCCATCTGAAGAAGGTACCTGCCACGCTCCGCGTCCGCCGGAGCGGCTACGGCAGCGGCCTTCAACACAGTCCACAACAGCAGGGAAATCAGAAGCGGTTTCAGATAATCAGACACGGCTCACTCCTGCTTTTTCCGGAAGTCGGTATGACAGCCGGAGCAGACCTTGCCAAGCGCGGCAAACTGGCGCAGCAACTCCCGCCTGTCACCCTCTTCCGCCTTGCGACCCAGCTGCTCTGCCTCCTGCTGAAGCCTCTGCGTCAACTCGCTGAACTCCGGCCAACGATCCCAGATCGCCGGCAGGGCTTCGGTCGGCTGCATCAGGCTGTCCCTTGGAAACAGGGCCTCCACTTCTCCCGACCTGCTCGCGATCAGCGCCGCACCTTCACGAACCTTCGCCGCGTCCAGCGGCTGCTCGCCTTTTACCATGGCCGCTATCGTCTTCATCTCCTTACCCACCGATTTCATCAGCTCCATGCGCTGCTTGACCACACCACTGGCCCCGCTATGGGCCATAATCAGTGTCGAGCAGAGGAGCAGGAGCAGCCCCCCCGTCCAGCGCCACCTGTGGAATCTCTTCTCTGTCAGCATCTCAATTGTCTCCCGGTTCATCCCCTGGCGGCTCTCGAAGCAGCATCCCGCTTCAGCCAGGCGTGGTAGATCTCCCGTGGCCATTTGGACTGGAACCAGGCGATCACCGACACGATCTCCTCATCGCTCAGCTTGCCGGCCCAGGCTGGCATATTCCCCTGTCCACCCGGGGAGCCGTTCCTGATGGTGTGATAGAGCATATTCAGCGGATGGTGCCAGGCGTGGCCAGTTCCGTTCAGCGGCGGTGCCGGGTACTTGCCGTCCGCACCAGGCTGGCGCCAGTTGACGGCCCCCTCGCCGCGGCTGCCGTGGCAGGCCGCGCAGTTCTCCTGGTACACCCTGGCCCCGGCACTCACCTGGCTGAAGTCGTACCAGGGTTTTACGTTGGCCGGCGAGGACTCGACGGCTGCCGTTGACGAGGTGGATCCGGCATTCTCCTGTTCAACGGAACAGGCAGCCAGCAGCAGGGACAGCAGTCCCACGATAATAAATTGAGGTTTCAAAACAGACTCTCCGGTAAATGGCCGCATGGCCAGATGCATCAACCCGACGAACAGTTCGCCGGAAAAAGCAGCGGGTCTATCAGGCGGCGGCCCGGGGAGGATGAAGCAGTGTCGGGGGAACGGGGCCGGAGACCCAGGAGAAACGATGCGCCCGGTAGTGGTGAGCGCGGGGAACGAGTACCCCGTACTGCACGGCTACGAACAGTTGCCCACCGAACGAGGAGTCGCAGTGGTCACTGCAGCAGTCATCGTGGGCCGGGGTGTCGACTCCGGCCTCCGGGCAATGATCCATGCCCGACTGATCCATGCAGGGGGAAGGGTGATCCATCGACGCCATGTGTATCTTCGTGATCGAAGGCTGCGCCACTCCGTAGCTGAAACTGAACGGCAGCAGACCGACCAGCAGGGCCAGCAGGATGAGGTACCATTGTTTCAGTGGCTTGCGCATAACGCGAGACCATCACCTTTTTGAATCGGAGTGTCAAGACGCCGACGGATTCCGCGACATACCCAGTATGGACCGTTAAAAGCGACAAATGTTTCCTGCCACCGGTTGGCGGACTGGGCGGACCCCAGGCACACTCGCAAGGCGCAGGGCGACATGGACTCGCCTGTAGCTGAAGTGGATTGCAAAAGCACGCCAATCTGATCTGAGGCAATACCATCTTAATAGGTAGTTGCTAAACTGTTAAACAACAAGAACAGGGAGAGCACAATGGACGAAGCGCTGCAGAGACTGCTTGCGGCCGAACAGCGGGCCGAAGAGATCGTACATCAGGCCGACGCCGAGCGGGATCGCATCATCAAGGACGCCCTGCAGGAGGCGCACATCGAGGAAGAGCGTTTCGAGGCACGGATCCCGGAGTTGCACGCCTCCTTCATCGATAAGGCCGAGCAACGTGCCCGGCAAACCAACAGCGAGTTAAAGAAGCGCTACGACGAACACCATGTCGAGCTGCGCAACCAGGCGGAAGCCAGGGAAACCGAGGCACTGGATGCCGCTTTTGCCCTGCTGACAGACCCTGATACCGACCACTGACGGTCTGCGGAAAAAGAGATGACCAGCAGCAACGGCCAGACCTATCTCAAAACGCGCGCCGCGGTGATGTCCGGGCAGCTGCTGGAAGCGCATGATATCGATACGTTACTGCAGACATCCCTGCCACAACTTGAGCAGCAGTACGGACTGCAAGGCCTGTCGGAGCAGCGGATCGACGAGGTGACCCAGACGCGGCTGGTGGAGCGGGGGCTCATCAACACGCTGATGAATGAACTCTCGATCCTTCTTCGCCCACTCGGCGGCCGTGCCCGGGAGAGCCTGGTCTACTGGTCGCGAAAGTTCGAACTGTACAATCTCAAGGCCCTGATCCGGGGCAAACTGAACAACCAGCCCTATGACGAGATCCGTGAGAGCCTGCACCTGCTGCCGGCTCTTATCAGCCTGCCTCACGAGCAGCTGCTGCGTACCGAGAACGTGCCGGAACTCCTGCGCCAGCTGGAACAGACCGCGTATCAGGGAATTGCCCGCCAGGCACGCCAGGTCTACGAGGAGAAGAATGAATCCTTCTCCCTGGACGCCACCATTGACCAGCGCTACTTCACCGGCCTGGTAAAGCGTGCCCGTAGCTGCGAGGACCAGGACCAGCCGGCGATGCTGAAGCTGGTCGGCACCCTGGTTGATCGCCAGAACCTGCCCTGGCTGCTGCGTTACCGCTTCAACTACCGGCTTTCTCCTACCGAAACCTACTACCTGATGATCGGATCCGGGCGCCACATCCCGGTCGACCTGCTGAAACAGCTGGTCAATACCCAGGATCTGCAGCAGGCGCTCGAAGTGCTCCCGTCCCTGCCCGGCTGTGACCTGACGGACAAGCACAGCATCATGCAGGTGGAACTGGCGATGAACGAGCTGCTGGTGCGGGAGTGTCGCAGCTGTCTCAAGTTCAGCCGCTCGGCGGTTGCGCGCTCACTTGCCTACCTGATGTTGCGGGAGCTGGACCTTAAGCAGGTGTTCGCGATCATCCAGGGCCGGGTGATGAAACTGGATGATTCACTGATCCGTCAGGCGGTAGATCGACAGCCGGAGGTTGTCCATGTTTAAACCTCTGCCGATGAAGCAGCTATGCATTCAACTGCTCAGCGATGAACTGCCCCAGGCTGCCCTGACCCTGGCCGAGGCTGGAGTATTCAGCCCCGGCGACTGCGACGAGTACGCGGAGAGCTTCCCCGAAGTGCCTGGCGGCCACTACCGCGAACTCTATCACCAGGCCAGCTCAAGGCTGCAGAAAATAGTGAATCACATCGCCCTGAAACCGCCCTCCGCCAGCAAAACCCGGATGGTCAGCAGAACGGAACTGGCCGAAACCAACGACTGGCTGGGCGAGGTATGGGAGCGCTGCTCTGCCTACGAAGAGCACTTCCGCGCGCTCACTGACCAGGAACACATGCTGCAGCAGCTGGAACAGGCACTGGACAACTTCGCCGCTCTGAATATCAATCTCTCCCTGTTGCAGGGAGAGCGGCTATTCCTCGACCTTCACGTGGGACTGCTGCCGAGCGGCAACGTGCCGCAATTGCGAGAGGCGATCGGTCTTGCCGGCTACCTGCTGTTCAGCTACCTGGAGAACGAGGGAAACACCCATGTCATCATCCTTGGCCCCAAGGGACAACGCGAACGCGAGCTGGCGGCGGTGCTGGATACCGCCGGCTTCCACAACCTGGAGATACCGGTAGAACTGCAGGACCAGCCGGAGCGGGTACGCCATGACCTGAAAAAACGCCGCGAGGCATTGGCGGCAGAGAAACAGGAGAGAATGAGTGCCATGCTCGCCTGCGGTGACGAGCTGCGTGACCGACTCGAGAATTCCCGCGACCTTTTGATCATGGCCGAGCCGTTCGTCACTATCGAGGGCGCGGTACGCCAGAAGGGACATCTTGCGATCATTTGCGGCTGGGCGCCGGCGCGAGAGGTGGATCAGTTGCAGTCCCTGCTCAGCCGGGCACTGGAAAATCCCTGCCAGGTGACAGCCAGCACGCCGCCCAGGGCCTTGCACCGGATGGTGCCCACCTGCCTGCCGGTCAACCGGTTGAGCGCACCCTTCTCTACGCTGGTAAAACAGTACGGCATTCCGCGTTATGGCGAGATCAACCCGACCCTGGTCTTCGCCCTCTCCTTCATCGCCATGTTCGGCACGATGTTCGGTGATATCGGCCACGGCGCGGTGATCATGCTGGGCGCCTGGCTGGGACGCAGGACCCTGCGCAGCTTCACCCCCTTCGCCATGTGCGCCGGACTCTCCGCCAGCCTGTTCGGCCTGCTCTACGGCAGCGTGTTCGGGTACGAACACCTGTTTCACGCACTCTGGCTGCCGCCACTCTCGGACCCACTCTACATGTTGAGCATGGCCCTGTTGTGGGGCATCGGTTTCATGGTGGTGATCAGCATGCTCTACATCCACAACCGGCTGGTTTCGGGTGAGATCTACCACGCCCTGTTCGATACCAATGGCGTGGTCAGCATCACCCTCTACCTGAGCCTGTTGGCGGGCATCTACAATCTCTACCAGAACGGCCAGTTCGGACTGCTACCGACGATACTCGGCCTGCTCTGCCTGCTGTCACTGCTCTCGTTCAAACTGATCGAGACCCACGCCCCGCCGGGTGAACGCATGCTGGTCGCCACCATCGAGACCTTCGAAACCCTGACCGGCTACATCTCCAACACCCTCTCCTTTCTGCGGGTTGCCGCGTTCAGCCTCAATCACGTGGCGCTGGCGATTGCAGTATTCACCCTTGCCGACATGATGGAAGGCACCGGCCACTGGCTGATGGTGATCGGCGGCAACCTGTTTATCCTGGTGCTGGAGGGCGCCATCGTCACCATCCAGGCGCTGCGCCTGGAGTACTACGAGGGCTTCTCCCGCTTCTTCTCCGGAGACGGCAAGGAGTTCAAGCCGCTGACGCTATCCCTGGAGGGCATCAAGTGATACGCACCCTGAAAAAATGCTCACCGTTGAACCGGACCTGCCGCAAGCGCGGGTCACCCCAATCCCACACCAAGCTTAAGGAGTAACACATGTACTGGCTGATCACACTGATGACCCTGGGCATCGTTGGCCTGATTATCACCGGGATCGTGATAGAACTGCAGCCCGACAAGGGTATCGTCGGCAGGCGCTGGTTCAAACCGGCCATTGGCGGCAACCTGCTGCTGTTCGTCTCCGCCCAGGCGCTGCTGGTCTTCCTTGGCATCCAGGAGGCCGCGGCAGCCCCGGCCGTGGCCGAGGCTGGCGAGATCTCTCTCGGCATGGGTCTCGGCCTGATCGGTGTCGGCATTCCCACCGCCTTCAGCACCATCGCCGCCGGTATCGCGGTGGGACCGATCGGTGCCGCCTCCCTGGCGGTCCTGGCGGAGAAACCGGAAATCTTCGGCCGCACCCTGATCTACCTGGGACTGGCCGAGGGTATCGCCATCTATGGCCTGGTGATGAGTATCCTGCTGCTGGACAGGCTATGAACACGATTGACCCGACCCCCCTGCAGGAGGAGACACCGACCCGCATGCTCTTCATGGGCGAGGCGGCACTGACCGAGGGCTTCCGCCTGATCGGTTTCGAAACCTGGGCCGACGCCACCCGGCAGGAGCTGGACGAACTGCTGCAGGGCCTGCTCAAAAAGCGGCAGAAGGCATTCATCGTGCTTGGCCAGGCGCTGGCCGGTTGCGATAGTGCCCTGCTGCAACAGGTACGTGCCGAGGGAGGGCGTATCATCGTTACCCAGGTGCCGTCGCTGGCCGACCCGGACAACTTTCAATGCGAGATCGATGACCGGTTGCAGATCCTGCTTGGCGGTGCCGTGCAACTGGATCGGGAGTAGAGATGGAACAGGTACAGGAACTGGAAAGCGCGATACTTCAGCGGGCCAACCGCCTGGCGGTGGAGTACCGGGAACGGGCCGAACGGAGTCGCGACAATATCCTGCAGGAGGCTCACAAGCGACTGCACCTGCGGGAGGAACGGGAGGTACTGCTGGCCAAGTCGAAAGCGGAGCGCACCTTTCGGCGCCAGGTGCAGGCCAACGAGCTGAAGCTGCAGAAAGAGATGGACCACCTGCGCTGGAACCTGGTGACCACGGTGCGCAACCAGCTGGGGGACCGGCTGCGACAACTGGCGGATGATGAAGCCCGCTACCTCCCCCTGCTCAAGTCTCTGCTGATCAGCGCTGCCGGGCAATTCACGGAAACACGCCTGTTGGCCTCGGTCAACGCCCGGGATCTTGGGCGATTGCAGCCGGGGTGGCCGGAGTTCGCGGCCGCCGTGGAGAACAGGGAGGTGATCCTCAGCAACACACCGATAGAGACGGCAGGCGGCATTGTGGTGAGTAACGAGGCGGGAGACATCCGTATCAACAACAGCTTCGAAGGGAGAGAGGAACGACTGGTGGAGCGTATTAACCAGATCATCCTGGAGCGCCTGTTTCCCGCGACATCCCTGCAAAACAACCTGGGTGGTATGCGATGAGTCAGAACGAGAAACGCGGCACCATCCGCGAGGTCAATGGCCCGATCCTGAGCGTCCGTCTACCCGGAGTGCGCAACGGCGAACAGGTACGCATCGGCGAGCTGGGGCTTTTCGGCGAGGTGATCGCGCTGCAGGGAGGCAGTGCGCTGGTCCAGTCCTACGAATCGACCGAGGGAGTTCGTCCCGGTGAGGACGTGCTGGGCCTCGGCCACCCGCTCTCGGTCGAGCTGGGTCCGGGGTTGCTCGGCAGCATCTTCGATGGCGTGCAGCGTCCGCTGGACAAGCTCCTGCTGGAGAGCGGTGACCATATAGGCCGCGGCATCGCCCTGCCACCCCTGGACCGTAGCCGCGAGTGGCACTTCGTTCCGGAGCCGGACCTTGAAATCGGCAGCCACCTCTCCCCGGGGCAGATCCTGGGCCGGGTCCAGGAGAGCACGATTATAGAGCACCGGATCCTGCTTCCGGCCGACCAGTCCGGTGAACTGCTGGAACTGGCGCCGGAGGGTGACTACCGGCTGGATGAGCCGATCGGACGCCTGCGCAGCGGCAGTGGTTCAAGCATCAAGTTGATGCTCTACCAGCGCTGGCCGGTGCGGACTCCGCGCCCCTACCTTAAACGCAATCACGGCACCCAGCCGTTGATCACCGGGCAACGCATCCTGGATACCTTCTTTCCCCTTCTGAAAGGGGGAAAAAGCGCGGTACCCGGCCCGTTCGGTGCCGGCAAGACAGTGGTGCAACAGCAGATCGCCCGCTGGTCCAACGCCGACATTGTGATCTACGTCGGCTGCGGGGAACGGGGCAACGAGCTGGTGGATGTACTGGAGACCTTCCCCCAGCTGCAGGACCCCTACTCCGGTCACAAGCTGATGGAGCGCACCCTGCTGGTGGCCAACACCTCCAACATGCCGGTGGTGGCACGCGAGGCGTCTATTTACGTCGGCATCACCATGGCCGAGTACTACCGGGACCAGGGTTACGACGTGGTGATGCTGGCCGACTCCACCAGCCGCTGGGCCGAGGCCCTGCGCGAGGTCTCGGGTCGACTCGGCCAGATGCCGGTGGAGGATGGCTATCCGGCCTATCTCGCCTCCCGGCTGGCGGCGTTTTACGAAAGGGCCGGTCGGGTAGAGACCCAGAGCGGCAGCACCGGCTCGGTCACCCTGATCGGCGCCGTATCACCCCCGGGTGGCGACTTTTCGGAGCCGGTCACCGCCCACACCAAGGAGATCATCCAGACCTTCTGGGCCCTCTCCAAGGAGCTGGCCGATGCCCGCCACTACCCGGCCATCGACTGGGTCGGCAGCTTCTCCGAGCACGTCAACACTGCTGCCCGCTGGTGGCACCAGGAAGTCAACAGCGACTGGCTGCACCGGCGCCAGCAGGCCCTCGGGCTGCTGGCGCGGGACGCGGAACTGTCACGCATCGTCAACCTGGTGGGACCGGAGGCGCTCTCCTCCGCGCAGCGCTGGGAACTGGAAGGCGCCGCACTGATCAAGGAGGGCGTGCTGCAGCAGAGCGCACTGGACGAAATTGATACCTTCTCCTCGCCAGAGAAGCAGTTCCTGCTGCTGGAGATGATGCTGATGATCTACGAGCGGGGAGCCGAGCTGATCGAGCTCGGCATCTCGGTGCAGGAGCTCGGCGAGTTGCCGCTGATGGCCAGGGCGCGCCGCGCCAAGCAGACCTTCAGCAGTGAACAGTGCGAACGTATCCGCGGCCTGATCGAGGAATTCAAACAGGAGTTCGCCCGAATCCGGCTCGAGTACGCCAAGTTCAAGGAGCACGCAGAATGAGTGCAAAAGAGTACCGCACCGCCACCTCTGTCCAGGGCAGCCTGCTGGTGGTGGAGCAGACCCCCCGGGTTGCCTTCGGTGACCGGGTGGAGATCCGTGATCACCGCAACCGCAAGCGCAACGGACAGGTGATCCGCAGTAGCGAGAGCGAGGTGCTGATCCAGGTGTTCGAGGGCACCGGCGACCTGGATCTTGAGAACACCTGGGTGCGTTTCCTCGACCAGCCACTGGAGATCAACCTGTCTCCGGAGATACTGGGTCGGATCTTCAACGGAATCGGCGAACCCCGGGACAACCGTCCACCGATCCTTTCCAGTATCCGGCGCAACGTCAGCGGCGCCTCGATCAACCCGGCGGCCCGCACCTATCCGCGCGAGTTCATCCAGACCGGTATCTCCTCCATCGACGGCCTCAACTCGCTGGTACGGGGACAGAAGCTGCCGATCTTCTCCGCCTCGGGACTGCCGCACAACCGGCTGGCGGCACAGATCGTGCGCCAGGCAAAGCTGGTCGACCAGGAGAGCAGCTTCTCCATCGTGTTCGCGGCAATGGGTGTCTCCTACGCGGATGCCCGATTCTTTCAGGATGAGTTCGCCGACTCCGGCGTGCTCGGCAACGTAGTGATGTTCATCAACCTGGCGGACGACCCCCCGGTGGAACGCCTGGCCCTGCCGCGAGTGGCCCTGACCGCCGCCGAGTACCTGGCCTTCGACCTGGACCAGCACGTGCTGGTGGTGCTGACCGACATGACCAACTACGCCGAGGCCCTGCGCGAGGTGGCCACCGCCAAGGGTGATGTACCGTCACGCAAGGGATACCCCGGCTACCTCTACTCCGACCTGGCCGAGATCTACGAGCGCTCCGGCAGGATCAAGGACCGTCACGGCTCGGTCACCATGGTGCCAGTGGTCACCATGCCGTCTGACGACATCACCCACCCGATCCCCGATCTCACCGGCTACATCACCGAGGGCCAGATCGTGCTCAGCCGGGAGTTGCACAACCAGGCGGTCTACCCGCCGGTGCATATCTCCCCGTCCCTGTCGCGCCTGATGAAGGACGGTATCGGCAAGGAGGATACGCGGGAGGATCACCCGCGGGTGGCGAACCAGCTCTACGCCCTCTACGCCAAGGCGCTGGATACCCGTAATCTCGCCGCCATTATCGGCGCCGAGGAGCTGTCGGAACGGGACCGGCGTT
>JAPHTA010000129.1 GCA_026196475.1 Sedimenticola sp. | reverse complement strand
CGCGATTAGTGCCTGAATTCTGATTGGGTTGAGACAGATGAATAAAGAGATTCTGCTTGTCGTTGATGTCGTGTCCAACGAAAAGGATATTGAAAAAGAGATTATCTTCGAGGCGATCGAGTATGCGCTCGCGTCCGCGACCCGGAAAAAACACGGCGGGGATATTCGCGTGCGTGTAGAGGTTGATCGGGTTACCGGGGACTACTCCAGTTTCCGCCAGTGGGAGGTGATCGAGGAGCTGGAAGAGGACGAGGATTTCAATCCGGAGCGCCAGGTCATGCTGGAGGAAGCCAGAAAACAGGACCCGGAGCTCCAGGCTGGGGATTTCATCGAGGAGCCGATGGAGTCGATCGCCTTCGGGCGCATCGCCGCCCAGACAGCCAAGCAGGTGATCGTGCAGAAGGTGCGGGAAGCCGAAAGGGCCAAGGTGGTCGAGGCCTACCAGGAGCGTATCGGTGAGCTGGTCACCGGTATAGTGAAGCGGGTGGACCGGGGCAACGTGACCCTGGACCTGGGGGGCAATGCCGAGGCGATCGTGCTGCGGGAGCAGATGATACCGAGGGAGCCGGTGCGCACCGGAGACCGGCTGCGCGGCTACCTCTACGACGTGCGTTCGGAACAGCGTGGACCACAGCTGTTTATCAGCCGCAGTTGCCCGGAACTGCTGATCGAGCTGTTCAAGCTGGAAGTGCCGGAGGTCGGCGAGGGGCTGATAGAGATCAAGGGCGCGGCCCGCGATCCCGGTCTTCGCGCCAAGATCGCGGTTAAGACCAACGATCCGCGCATCGATCCGGTAGGCGCCTGTGTCGGCATGCGGGGTTCACGGGTGCAGGCGATCTCCAACGAGCTCAACGGTGAGCGCGTTGACATTATTCTTTGGAATGATAATCCGGCACAGTTCGTGATCAATGCCATGTCCCCGGCTGACGTGGCATCGATCATCGTGGATGAGGACTCCGGCAGCATGACCGTCGCCGTCAGCGAGGAGAATCTTTCCCAGGCTATCGGCCGCGGCGGGCAGAATGTCCGGCTTGCCAGTGAGCTGACCCAGTGGGAGCTCAATGTCATGAACGAGGAGGATGCCGAGGCCCAGAGCGAGGCCGAGGTACGCGAGTACGTCGAGAACTTCATGAAGCAGCTGGATGTGGATGAAGAGGTGGCGATGATCCTGGTCCAGGAGGGGTTCACCACACTGGACGAAGTGGCCTACGTGCCGATCAGCGAGATGTTGGAGATAGAGGAGTTTGACCAGGAGATCGTTGATGCCCTGCGTGATCGCGCAAAAGAGATACTGCTGACCCAGGCAATCGCCAAGGAAGAGGCGATGGGCGAGGGGCCGGCTGAGGACCTGCTGAACATGGATGGAATGAATTCGGACCTGGCGTACGAGTTGGCCAGTCGGGGAATTCTGTGCATGGAGGATTTGGCGGAGCAGTCGGTCGATGAGCTGATGGAGATTGAAGATATGGACGAGGAGAGGGCGGCGCAGTTGATAATGACTGCCCGTGCACCCTGGTTCGCAGACGAGCAGCAGAGCTAAGGTTGCCGGAGGTACTTATATGAGTGATGTGACGGTAAGGCAGCTCGCAAAGGATGTAGGAATTGCAGAAGAGCGCCTGCTTGCCCAGCTGAAAGATGCCGGGGTAACAAAAAAGAGCGCTGACGACCTGATCAGCGTGTCGGAAAAGGCACAGCTTCTAACCCATCTACGGGAGAGTCACGGGAAAAAGGATGATCGCCTGTCGGCCGGGGGGCCAAAAAAGATCACCCTGAAACGCAAGACGGTGAGTGAATTGCACCAGCCGGCCGCAGGGGGGCGCGGGCCAGGCGGACGTGGCGCGGCCCGGGTGGCAGGAAAAACCGTCAGTGTCGAGGTCCGGCGCAAGCGTACCTACGTGAAGCGCGGTACGGCAAGCGAGAACGAGGAGACCCTGAGCGACGCCGAGGCGGCGCGCAAGGCGCTTGAGGAGCAACAGGCCAAGCGTGAACAGATCGCTGCCGAGGACAAGGCGCGGCGCGACGCGGATGAAGAGCGCAGAAAGAGCGAACGCCAGAAGGTCGAGGAAGAAGAGGCAAGGCGTCTGGCGGAAGAAGCGCGTCTGCGCGAAGAGGAAGAGAAGCAGCGTGAAGCCGAGAAAGAGGCGGCGCGCCAGGCGGAAGAGGAGCTCAAGGTAGACCAGGAGTCCACGGTGGAGGCCGTCAAGACGGTACCCGCCGAGGAGCAGTTGCTGCCGGAACTGGTGCCTGAAACAGCCGGCGAGGTCAAGACTGATGAGCGTCCGAAGCGTGCGGCCCAGAAGAAGGAAGAGCGCAAAAAGGAGGAGCGTGGCCGGGGACGCGGGCGCCGGGAAGAGGGCGACGGTCGCGAGAAGCTGCATGTTTCCGCAGACAAGCGTGGACGCAGGAAGGGCAAGTCTGCGCGTGGCAGGGCTGGCGCGGCGCAGACCGATTCACAGCACGGATTCGTCAAGCCAACCGCGCCGGTGGTGAGGGAGATCGAGGTTCCGGAGAGTATTACCGCGGCCGAGCTTGCCTCGCTAATGTCGATCAAGGCGGCAGCGGTCATCAAGGAGCTGATGAAGATGGGAATGATGGTCACCATCAACCAGCCTCTGGATCACGATACCGCTACCCTGGTGGTGGAGGAGATGGGCCACAAGCCGGTCACCAAGAAGGATGACAGCATCGAAGCCCAGGTGATGAGTTCCCTGGACGAGATCCAGGGCGAGATGGTGCACCGTGCACCGGTGGTGACCATCATGGGTCATGTTGATCATGGCAAGACCTCCCTGCTGGATCATATCCGTAGCACCCGCGTGGCGGCCGGCGAGGCGGGCGGTATCACGCAACATATCGGTGCCTACCATGTGGAGACCGATCACGGGATGATTTCATTCCTGGATACCCCGGGACACGCGGCGTTCTCCACCATGCGTGCCCGCGGCGCCCAGGTGACCGATATCGTGGTCCTGGTGGTGGCTGCCGATGACGGCGTCAAACCCCAGACTATCGAGGCGATCCAGCACTCCAAGGCGGCGAAAGTGCCGATGATCATAGCGGTCAACAAGATGGACAAGCCGGAGGCGAATCCGGACCGGGTAATGCAGGAGCTGTCACAGCACGAGGTGGTTCCCGAGGAGTGGGGTGGCGATACCCAGTTTATCCAGGTCTCGGCGAAGACCGGTGACGGAATCGACAACCTGCTGGACGCGATCCTGCTGCAGGCCGAGGTGCTGGAGTTGACGGCCGTGGCCGATGGCCCTGCCCGCGGTATCGTGGTTGAGTCAAGCCTGGACAAGGGGCGTGGCCCGGTCGCCACCATACTGATTCAATCCGGCAGCCTGAAGAAGGGTGACATGCTGGTATGTGGCCAGGAGTTTGGTCGTGTGCGTGCGTTGCTGGATGAAAACAGGAAGCCGATCGAAAACGCTGGTCCCTCGATTCCGGTCGAGGTTCTGGGACTCTCCGGTGTGCCCGATGCGGGAGATGATGTGATCGCCGTGGCCGACGAGCGCAAGGCGCGTGAACTGGCCCAGGCGCGACAGGAATCGAACCGGGACAACCGTCTGGCAGCACAGAAGGCTGCCAAGCTGGACGAGTTCTTCTCCAAGATGACGGAGGGCGATGTCGGCGTGATCAACCTGATCATCAAGGCCGACGTCCAGGGCAGCGTGGAGGCCCTGCGGGAGTCTCTGACCAAGCTCTCCACCGACGAGGTGAAGGTGAAGATCGTGGCCTCCGCAGTGGGTGGTATCAACGAGACCGATATCAACCTGGCGGCAACCTCCGATGCCTTTGTGATCGGTTTCAACGTGCGTGCCGATGCGGCCGCGCGGCGTGCAGCGGAGGATCGCGGGCTGGATATCCGCTACTACAGCATCATCTACGAGGTGATCGATGACGTGAAGAAGGCGCTCTCCGGTCTGCTCTCGCCCGAGGTGAGAGAGGAGATCATCGGTCTGGCCGAGGTACGGGATGTGTTCCGCTCCTCCAAGCTGGGTGCGATCGCCGGTTGCATGGTTACGGAGGGCGTGGTCAAGCGCAACAGCCCGATTCGCGTACTGCGCGACAACGTGGTGATCTACGAGGG